>DATBRP010000079.1:0-5703 GCA_036560245.1 Hyphomicrobium sp. | reverse complement strand
TTCAACGCTTTGAGCAACACGACGCGGGCGTCAGCATCCGTCACGCTCGGCTTCAACTCGTAGGCAAACTGCCAACTTCGCGCCGCTTCTTCGACTTCGGCCGCGACCTCGCGACCTTTCAAGAATAACCCGAGCGTAGAGGCCGCAAAGTACGGTGCGGCGATCTCGACCAGCCGTGGAAGTGGGGCGAGCGCACGCGCCGTAACGCAGTCGACTGCCTTTACCTTAGCGCGAGTCTCGAGATTTTCGATTCGCATACACAGGATGTCCACAGCGATGCCCGATTCGCGGGCGACCTCACGCAGAAAGGCGACCTTGCGGTTATCGCTTTCGACCAGGATATGGCGAGTCGCGCCGGTTTCTGCACCCATAATTGCGAGCACAAGTCCCGGAAACCCGGCGCCTGAGCCAATATCAAGCCAGGTTCGGGCCTCGGGCGGCCCATATTGCCAGAGCTGTGCGCTGTCAGCGAAATGCCGGTGCCAGACATCGCCAAGGGTGCTCGGAGCGACGAGATTGATGGTCTTTTGCCACCGTTTCAGCAAATCGGCGTAAATGACGAGCCGATCCCTCGTTTCACGTGAAATTCCAAACGCCGCCTGAAATGATTCGGGGCTGTCGACGCGCGCCACGGTCTGCATCACGCCGTTTTACGGTCGCGGCCAGCCTTGAGCCGGGCCAAAAGCGTCAATAGCGCTGCCGGTGTCACACCTTCGATTCGCCCCGCCTGGGCGATGGTCGTGGGCCGATGCCGGACCAACTTCTGGCGCACCTCGGCAGAAAGACTCCGAACATCGGCATAATCGAAGTCGTTGGGAATTTTGACGGCTTCGTCGCGCCTCAACTGAGCCACGTCCTCATCCTGGCGGCGCAGATAAGCGGCGTAGCGGGCATCGACTTCGAGCTGCGCCGCGATTCGAGGCTGGATATTGCCGATCTCCGGCCAAATCGATCTGAGCCGATCCAGCGAAATATCTGGAAACACGAGCAATTCAAACGCTGTCCGCCGCCGCCCGTCGCGATTGACTGAGAGCCCGTGCCGCGCCGCTTCCGTCGGCGTTAGCGAGAGTTGGTTCAACAAGTCGAACCCCGCGCGAAGCGCTTCTTCCTTAGCCGCGAACTTCGCCCGGCGATCGACGCCAACGCAGCCCAGCGCGATTCCCTCGGGCGTCAACCGCTGATCGGCGTTGTCGGCCCTGAGCTTCAGCCGGAACTCCGCCCGCGACGTAAACATCCGATAGGGCTCGGAAACACCGCGCGTCACCAGATCGTCGACCATGACACCGACATAGCCCGCCGTCCGCGAAACAATAAACGGCTCGCGCTGACCGCCCGCCGCCAAAGCCGCATTGATACCGGCCAGCAAGCCCTGGGCGCCCGCTTCTTCGTATCCCGTCGTGCCGTTGATCTGCCCGGCGAGAAACAAGCCCGGCATGCGCTTGACCTCAAGCCCCGGCGTCAGCTCGCGCGGATCGACGTAGTCGTACTCGATCGCGTACCCCGGCCGCTTAATGACGACATTTTCGAGCCCCGGCATCGTCTTTAGGAAGGCCGCCTGAACCTCAACCGGCAGCGATGTCGAGACGCCGTTGGGATAGATCGTGTCGTCGTCGAGGCCTTCCGGCTCCAGGAAAATCTGATGCGAAGTGCGGTCGGCAAACCGCACGACCTTGTCCTCGATCGATGGACAGTAGCGGGGCCCGACGCTCTCGATTTGGCCCGAATACATGGGCGAACGTGCAAGATTGGCGCGGATGATGTCGTGCGTTTCCGGCGTCGTGTAGGTGATTCCACAGTCGATTTGCGGCGTCGTGATTCGCTCAGTCAGAAACGAAAAGGGCACCGGATCATCGTCGGCCTTCTGCATTTCGAGGCCGGACCAATCGATCGATTTGCCGTCGAGACGCGCAGGCGTGCCGGTCTTGAGCCGTCCGAGCGCCAGGCCCAGCGCGTAGAGACGATCCGACAGCTTCAGCGCAGGGGCCTCCCCGGCCCGGCCAGCCGGAATTTTCTGCTCGCCCATATGGATCAGGCCATTGAGGAAGGTGCCCGTCGTCAGCACAACAGCCCCGGCGCCAAGCAGGCGGCCGTCACCCGTCAACACCCCTTCGGCACGGCCATTCTCGACGATCAGGTCCTCGACCCCGCCCTCGATGACATCGAGATTGGAAATCGCGGCGATCTCAGCCTGCATCGCCTGGCGGTAGAGTTTCCGATCCGCCTGCGTCCGGGGGCCATGAACCGCCGGTCCTTTCGACCGGTTGAGCAGGCGAAACTGAATACCGGCCGCGTCCGCGACCCGGCCCATCAGGCCGTCGAGCGCGTCGATCTCCCGGACGAGATGACCCTTGCCGAGCCCGCCGATGGCCGGATTGCACGACATTTCTCCGATCGTGGCAGCCGAATGCGTGACCAGCGCCGTACGCGCACCTATGCGCGCCGCGGCAGCCGCAGCCTCGGTTCCGGCGTGTCCGCCGCCAACAACAATGACATCGTACGTCCGATCACTCATGCGGCAGGGATTACCGCATCCGAGGGCCCGGCAAAAGGTCGATCGTGCCTCAGTTTGTCATCCCGGCCGGAGCAAAGCGGAGAGCCGGAACCCAGACGAGGAGCGACCTTACCGTCCAACGACCTTCGAATCGTCATGAAATGGATTCACGTGAAACATTTTGGCAAGAAGTCTTAGACCCGGTCACCGCCACTGCGATGATCCATGCGTAAAGCACGCCCGCCTCGGCTGTGAAAATGGATTCACGTGAAACATACAACGACGTTTACCTTTATTTACCGATGCAAAACCGGCCGAAGATCTGATCCAGCACGTCCTCAACATCGACCCGGCCGATGATTCGACCGATGGCGTGAGCAGCCCGCCGGACATCCTCAGCGCGCAGCTCGATCGCCTCGGAACTGCCCTCGAGGAACGCTGCGATCTCCCCCTTCGCCGCTTCGAGGCTTTGCCTGTGCCGCGCCTGTGTCAAAGCCGGCTCAGTCCGGGCACCAACCGCATTTCGAGCCCGTTGCGAAATCTCGGCAACCAAACGATCCAAACCCTCGCCCGTTAAAGCGGAAATCGCCAGCCCGTCGAATTTCGAGTCACCCGCGAGATCGGCTTTGGAACGAATTGCAAGACTTGTTTCACGTGAAATCCCCAGCGGCTGAGTTGAGTCGCCGGGAGCCATAAGCCAGACGACCAGATCGGCATCACGCGCCGCCGCAAGACTGCGCCGGATGCCCTCGCGCTCGACGTCGCTCATCGCCTCGCGAATACCTGCCGTATCCGAGACGATGACCGGCAGCCCGCCCAAATCCAAGCGCACCTCGATAACGTCGCGCGTCGTACCCGCCTCTGCCGAGACGATGGCCGCGTCACGTCGAGCCAGCGCGTTAAGCAGGCTCGACTTGCCGGCATTCGGCGCGCCGAGCAGCGCCACGCGATACCCCTCGCGCACGATCTCTCCGCGATGCCCGTCATCGAGATGCGCTGCGATCTCTGCGGCAAGAACCGAAGCGCGCTTGCGTGCTTCCGCGAACGACGATGCCGACACGTCCCCTTCATCGGAAAAGTCGATCGCCGCCTCCGTCAGAGCCGCAACCTCAATCAGACGCGTCCGCCAGCCATCGTAAAGCTTGGAAAGCGCACCAGCGGATTGAGCCAGAGCCTGCCGCCGCTGGGCCTCCGTCTCGGCATCGACGAGATCGGCGAGACCCTCGACTTGCGCCAGATCGACCTTGCCGTTCTCAAAGGCGCGCCGCACGAATTCGCCCGGCTCAGCGAGACGGCACCCGTCAATCTCTCTCAACGCGGCGAGAACTGCGGCAATGACGGCGCGGCTGCCGTGAACCTGGAACTCCGCAACGTCTTCGCCCGTCTCACTAGATGACGCCTCGAACCAGATCACCAAGGCGCCATCGAGCGCCTCTCCGGTCACTGGATGCCGGATGGTTCGAAATGCGGCATAGCGCGGCTTTGGCGGCGCCTTCACCATCCGCGCGAGAGCATCGCGAACCGCCGGCCCCGAAAGACGGATCACCGCGACGCCGGATCGTCCGGGCCCGCTCGACAGCGCGAAGATAGATGAAGCATCAGCCATAAGGTTCGCGTACTCGTAGATGCCCACCCCCGCAACCGAAACTCCGAGACCTGCTGAAATCCCGATGAGCGAAAACCGCCTGAAGCACGAAACGAGTCCGTATCTGCTGCAGCATCAGAACAACCCCGTCCATTGGTGGGCCTGGGGTCCGGAAGCCCTCGCCGAAGCGAAGCGAACAGATAAGCCGATCCTGCTTTCTGTTGGATACGCCGCCTGTCACTGGTGCCATGTGATGGCGCACGAGAGTTTCGAGGATCCCGGCACGGCCGAGGTGATGAACGAGCTCTTCATCAATATCAAAGTCGATCGCGAGGAGCGTCCCGATATCGACGCTATCTACATGGGCGCATTGCACCGTCTCGGCGAGCAAGGTGGCTGGCCGCTGACGATGTTCCTCGATAGCGACGCAAAACCTTTCTGGGGCGGAACGTATTTTCCGCGAGAGCAGCGTTACGGCCGCCCGGCGTTCGTAACCGCGCTTCTGCGTATCGCCGAAGCCTATCGCAGTCAGCCAGACAACATTCGCAAGAATACCGAAGCCATCCTCGCCGCGCTGACGGAAACCGAGAGCAGTAACGACGCGACCGCCGCGCGACCGAAGACGAAAGACGTTGTCGCCGGCATCGTTCGCGCTGTCGATCGCGAGCACGGCGGACTGTCAGGAGCGCCGAAGTTCCCGCAGTGGAATGTCTTCTGGCTGCTGTGGCGCGGAGCCATCCGCTTCAACGATCGCGGCGCGCGCGACGCCGTCGTAACGACGCTGCGCAATATCTGTCAGGGCGGCATTTATGATCATCTGGGCGGCGGCTTCGCGCGCTATTCGGTCGATGAGCTTTGGCTCGTGCCGCACTTCGAAAAGATGCTCTACGATAATGCACTTCTGATTGATCTACTCACCGAAGTCTGGCGCGAAACGCAGGAGCCTCTCTTCGCAACGCGCATCGCCGAGACGGTCGCCTGGCTCGAGAGGGAAATGATCGGAGAAGCTGGCGGCTTCGCGGCGTCGCTCGATGCCGACAGCGAAGGTGAGGAAGGCAAATTCTACGTCTGGAACGTCGCCGAAATCGAAGACGTACTCGGTGCCGATGACGCCACGTTCTTCTCTCGCATCTACGGCGTCACGCCGGACGGAAACTTCGAAGGCCACATCATCCTCAATCGTCTGGACTCGCTCGCGCTCGTATCTGCCGATGAAGAAGCGCGCCTCGCTGCCATGCGCGCCAAACTTCTTGAGCGACGCGCGGCACGCATCCGGCCCGGCTGGGACGACAAGATCCTCGCGGATTGGAACGGTCTAACGATCGCCGCTCTCTCCCGCGCCGCCATCGTATTCCAGCGGCCGGAATGGCTGGCGCTCGCGGAACGCGCGTTCGACGGCATCGTGACAAAACTCGCGGCCCAAGATGGTCGGCTCTTCCACGCCTATCGCGCCGGCCTCGCCAAAGCGCCGGCGACCGCATCCGATTACGCCAACATGACTTGGGCGGCGCTCCGCCTCTTCGCGGCGACAGGAGCCGAACCCTACCTCGAACGCGCCGAGCAATGGACGCGCGTGCTCGACCAGCACTATTGGGACCAGAACGGCGGCGGCTACTTCACGTCCGCC
>DATBRP010000078.1:0-1874 GCA_036560245.1 Hyphomicrobium sp. | reverse complement strand
TTACGAGGCGGTGCGCTACGAGGGCTATGCCCCGGGCGGCGTCGCCATCATGGTCGAGGCGCTGACCGACAATCGCAATCGCACCGGTGGTGTCGTGCGCAGCGTCTTCACGAAATTCAATGGCAACCTCGGCGCCACCGGCTCCGTCAGCCATATGTTCAACCACATCGGTGAAATCACCTACAAGCCGGACGCCGGCTCGGCTGAATCCGTGCTCGATGCCGCGATCGAAGCCGGCGCCGATGACGTCCAGTCCGATTCAAACGGCCATGTCATCGTGTGCACGTTTGAGACGCTCGGCACGGTCGCAGCGGCGCTCGAAAAGAAACTCGGCGAAGCGCAAAGCGCCAAAGCGCTTTGGAAGCCGAACCTCACGACACCGGTCGACGAGGACAATGCTCAGTCGATCATGAAAATGCTGTCGGCGCTCGAAGATGACGACGACGTGCAGAACGTCTACGCCAACTTTGAAATTTCGGATGAGATTCTGAAAAAGCTGACCGCCGCCTGATCTTCGCCGGATACGTGGGCTGGCCGAACGTCGCTATGCTCCCGTGTAGAACATGCCAAGCAGAGCCGCCATCAATCCCGCAATGATCAGCAGAAAGCCGACGATCCCGAAGAGCTGAGCCATTGCCCGGCGGAAATGATGCGTGGAGAGCTTTTTCGACGATGCGCTCCCCGGGCTCGACGGACCTCCACCCTTGAGCATCTTGTTGACCGCCGCTTCTCTCGTGGCTTTGGCGATGTGTTCCGCGGCGTCGTCGCGTCTCGCCCAGCGGAACAGCAGGAAACCCACAAGCATCATCAGAACGCCGGAAGAAATCCAGAGAGGATGCCCAAAGGTCGGTTCCATTTGTGTCCCCCATTATGGTAACCAGACGCGTGTCCCAGTCTGGTTCTGCCCAGCAACATTTAAAGCCTATTCAGTCGTCTGACGAGAGCGGCGGCAGGTGTTTTGCATCGCGCGCAACGACGAAAAGGCATTATGATCGGTAGGTGTACCGGTCGCGTGGGAGACGGGCATGTCGGCGTACGGACGAACGGGGGGCAGCGGCCGAACACGCGTCGGCGTTGTCGTCGTCCACGGCGTCGGCGACACCGAGCCCGGCTATTGCGTCAACGCCGTCTTGGAAACGCTAGCTGCGACAAAGCCCGGCTACACCGTTTCACAATCGAACGAATACAATCGTGTCGCCGAGGCCAGCGTCGATCATCCGCCGCTGGTATTCCCGGTCATTCGCCGGGCCGCGCGCCACAAGAGCGGCCTCGAGATCGAAGCCGTTGAGGTGCACTGGGCCGACCTGACGGCGATGGGCCCGGGACGGCTCGACACGCTGCTCGGGTTGTTCCGCGTCATCTTCGAATCTCACCACCTCGTAAACGCGATGCTCGACCGGTCGCTCGGCTTCGTTGCCACCGTCGTGCGGTCGATCCTGTGGTTTGCCGCGTGGCTGCTGCGCGGGCCGATCGCGGCCCTGACGGTTGCGACTTCGCTGATCTGCGCCGTCTATCTCTATGAGCCGAAGTGGCTCGGCGTCGATCGCTTCAATGCAGGCCTGCAATTCATCGTCGTGCAGGCCCTCTTGTGCGGCGTCGCGCTTTACCTCGCGTATCGCATCGTCAAGGGTCAGGACTATTCGTGGTACGACGCGGCGTTCTGGCTTGTGTTCATGTCGGCTGCCCTGGCGGTGCTTGCAGCCAACAACGCGGTGATCGCATTGACCGATCTGTTTCCGCCGTTGAAGGTGCGCGGACCTCAACTCGCGGCGGCCTACAGCAGTTGCTTGCCGGACGATCCAATCGCGGCCTGCTACGTCAACGGTCTTTACCGGGTCATCATTTATGGGTGGCGCCTGTGGGGCGCGTTGATC
>DATBRP010000077.1:0-13900 GCA_036560245.1 Hyphomicrobium sp. | reverse complement strand
TCCACCGCCGACAACCTTGCCCTTGCGGCCGATATAGGTTTCGTCCACTTCGACGATGCCGCCACCGCCGCCCATAGGTGAGAACGCACCGGAGCGCATAGCTTCACGGATGCGATGCGACATGAACCAAGCCGCCTCGTAGGTGAGTTCAAGCGTGCGGTGGAGCTGATGACTGCTAATGCCCTTTTTTGACGAGCACATCAGGTGCATGGCCTGAAACCACTTGTGCAGCGGGATGTGGCTGTCTTCGAAGATGGTGCCGATGCGAATCGTGAACTGCTTACGGCAGTGGCCGCATTTCTTGAGGCCCGGACGCTCAACGCCTTTGGGGTGTTTCTTGCTCGGCTTCGTCCGCACTCCCTGCAACTTATAGATGCGATCCTTGCCGCCACAGTGCGGGCAAACGGGGCCGAGAGGCCAAATTAGGCTCTCCAATTTCTCAAAAGCCGCCGTTTCGTTGTGAAAATGGGGCTCGCTCAGCGCCGACATGACAAAATTCCCTCTCATTATGAGAAGGAATATAAGGCCTTGCGACTGGGTTTGTCAAGCCGATAATCGTCGAACGGGCGGGGTGCGGTTTTAGCGGCGGGTGGGCGCTAGAGATTTGATGCATCCCGCCCTGGTTCGTGGTTTTCTGCGGTTGAAGCTGCGGGGGAATTGCGGCTGTCAGGACTAAAACCTTTCTTATTCTTGTCTCAGTCGCCGTGTCAGGTCGCCAAACCGATGCGGCTTATCGTCGGAACGGGTTCAACCGGAGAAACACACGATGCGGGTCTCAGTGGCCAAGGTGGCGGGGCGTTTCGGAATAATTCTGACTGGGCTTTGGTTGGGGCTCGCAACGGCAAGCGCTCAGCAAACGCCCGCGCCTGCAACACCGCCAGCGCCGGCTGCGCAGGAAGGCACGTCGCCCTCGCCATCTGCTGCGGAGCAGGACGTCAAACAAATCAAACTTACCGACGAGCAGGTGCAACACTTCATCGCTGCGCAGACCGATCTGGCGTCGATTGCGTCGAAGATCCAGGCCGCGGGTGACTCGCCCGATCCGGCCCTGCAAGCGGAGCTCGAAGGCATCGCGACGAAGCACGGCTTCGGCAATTTCGCGGAACTCGATGACGTCGCAGCCAATATCTCGATCGTGATGGCCGGACTCGACTCGGGTTCCGGCAATTTCGTCGATCCGGTCGAGGCATTGAAGAAGGAGCGCGACGACGTTCAAAAAGATGCGAGCATTCCGGACGCCGACAAGAAGCAGCTTGTCGATGAGCTGACGGAAGCCATCAACACGACGCCGCAACTGCAGTATAAGGAAAACGTCGATATCGTGAAGGCGCACAAGGCCGAGATCGAGAAGGCGCTGCAGTAGCAGGCGCGCGATCGAGACGCAGCCGCCGTCTTGCACAAAGGCCCTTCGATGCAAGATTGCTCATCAGACGCTCCGTCGCTTGTCCTCTTTGAAGAGGTCGAGCGTGCTGTGGCGTTGCTGACGCTCAACCGGCCGGAAGCGCGCAACGCCCTGTCGCGGGCACTGATCAACGATTTGCATGGACGCATCGAGCGGCTCGGCCGGGATCGTAGCGTCGCCGCTATCATCATCGCAGCGAAGGGCAGCGCGTTTTCGTCCGGTCACGATCTCAAGGAAATGATTGCGCATCGCGGCGACGCCGACCGCGGCGAAGCTTTCTTCCGCGAGGCTATGCAGGCGTGTTCAGCGATGATGCGCGCGATCGTTGCGTGCCCGAAGCCCGTTATCGCGGTGGTCGAAGGACGCGCGACGGCAGCCGGGTGTCAACTTGTGGCCGCGTGCGATTTGGCCGTTGCGTCCGCATCTGCCGATTTTGCGACGCCGGGCGTCAACATCGGGCTATTCTGCTCGACGCCGATGGTTGCGTTGTCCCGCAACGTCTCGCGCAAGCGCGCGATGGAGATGCTGTTGCTCGGCGAGGCGCTGTCGGCGGTGGACGCGATGAATTACGGGCTCGTCAATCGCGTCGTTGCGCCGGGCGAGGCGATGACGGAAGCGCTCGGCATGGCGCGCAAGATCGCAGCGAAATCGAAAGCTACCGTCGCGATCGGCAAACAAGCATTCTACCGGCAAGCAGAGCTGACGCTTGATGAAGCGTATGCTTACGCCAGCGAAGTCATGGTGAAGAACATGATGATGGTCGACGCTGGCGAAGGCATCGGCGCGTTCCTCGATAAACGCGCGCCGGATTGGAAGGACAGCTGAGTTGGAGCCACGGCTTTCATTCGTCACCCTTGGCGTCGACGATGTCGCCAGATCACGCAAATTCTACGAGGCACTCGGCTTCAAGGCGTCGGCTGCGAGCCAGCCGGAAGTCACGTTTTTCGATGCGGGCGGTGTCGTTCTCTCTATCTTCGGCCGTGAGGCGCTTGCGAAAGATGCTGTGCAGCTTGCGAGCAAGCCCGGATTTTCCGGCGTCGCTCTGGCACACAACGTCAATTCGGAAGCCGACGTCGATCAGGTGCTGCATGACGCCGTAGCGGCGGGTGCGACCTTGCTCAAGGCCGGTCAGAAGGCCTTTTGGGGCGGATATTCCGGCTATTTCGCAGACCCCGACGGCCATCTCTGGGAGGTCGCATACAATCCCTTCATGCCGCTCGATGCGGACGGGCGTGTCACGCTTCCGGCTCCCACAGCATGACCATCGACGGGCTAAGCGACGACGAGGTTCGCGCCATTCTCGAACGCGTCAAAACGTTTGCCGTCGTCGGCGCGAGCGCCAAGCCGGAGCGACCGAGCCACGGCGTGATGTGGTTTCTCATCGAGAACGGTTATGGGGTCCGGCCGGTAAATCCGGGCATTGCAGGAAAGACGATCCACGATCAGGAGGTTTATGCGGACCTCGCCAGCGTGCCGGCGCCGGTCGATGTGATTGACGTCTTCCGTGCGCCCCAGGCGGCGCTACAGGTCGTGCGCGATGCCCTGCAGGTCAAGGACAAGCTCGGCGCCACGGTCGTCTGGATGCAGCTTGGGGTCATTAACGAGCAGGCCGCCGACGAGGCGCGAGCCGGCGGATTTACGGTCGTGATGGACCGGTGCCCGAAGATCGAGTTTTCGCGATTGGTCGGGCATTAAGCTCAAAACGGATTCTGACATCCCCGCGGCATCCTGACGTCCTACTTTTGCTCAAAGTTGTCGCCATTTATTCTCGCCAGCCACATCCGGCGGCGGCGGGGCTGTTCCCTAAGGAACAGGATTTGGCGCGGCAGTGGCTAGGCTTTGCTTTCCCGCCGGGAAAGGAGCATATGCCTGTGACGAACCCCGGAGCAACTCAACGATGAAGTCGGGTGCCTTGACGTCCGTGAAGCTGCCAGCAGACTGGTCGGTCGAGACCATTCTTCCGATCGAGTACCAGGGGCGTGAGCTGATGCTCGAAGCCCACGCCTATCAGGGCGACACGGACGAAGAACAAGTCGTCGTGTTGGTGCATCGTGATCCGAAAGCAACGAACGGCGCGACGCCGACGCCAGTCGTGCGCGTGCACTCCGGCTGCGTGACGGGCGACATATTCCATTCGCTGCGCTGCGACTGCTACCAGCAACTTCAGGCGGCGCTGAAGGTCATCACCGAAGTTCCTTATGGCGTCATCGTGTACGTGCCGTATCACGAGGGGCGCGGTATCGGTCTATTCAAAAAGATCAAGGCTTACGCGCTGCAGGATCAAGGCTTGGATACGGTCGAAGCCAACATCGAAGTCGGCGCGCCGATTGACAGCCGCGACTATGGCCTCACAGCGCGCGTGCTGCACGATCTCGGCATGTTGGAGATCAAGCTGCTGTCGAACAACCCCGCGAAGGAACAGGCGTTGAAGGCGCACGGCATCCGTGTCGTCGAACGCCTGCCGCTCGTCATCGTTCCGAACAAGTTCAACAAGCGCTATCTCGACACGAAGCGCGCCCGCATGGCGCATAAGCTCTAGCGCCACCCAACTACCGAACTGAGGGTCAGCCCGAGTCGTCGACCTCCGGCGCGGTTTCGGTGGTTTTCGGCACGGTGAAGCCGCCCTCGGCGACCAGGCGCGCGAAAAGGCCGCTGGCCCGCGCGAGTTCGTCGAAGCGTCCGCGTTCGACGATTTTTCCGTGATCGAGAACGAGGATTTGTTCGGCGTCGGCGACCGTCGACAGGCGGTGCGCAATGACGAACGTGGTGCGCCCCGTGCGCAGTGTGTCGAGCGCACGCTTGATCTTGGCTTCGGTTTCGGAATCGAGCGCGCTCGTCGCCTCATCGAGGATCAGGATCGGCGCATCCTTCAGAATGGCACGCGCAATCGCGATGCGCTGACGCTCGCCGCCCGACAGCGACAGGCCGCGCTCTCCGATCATGAACTCGTAGCCGCCGGGTTTGCGCATGATGAAGTCGTGGGCTTCGGCGAGCCGGCTTGCTCGTTCCACCTCGGCGTCGGTCGCTTCCGGCTTGCCGATGCGAATGTTTTCTCCGATCGTCCGATTGAACAGACCGGCGTCTTGGAAGACAACCGCAATCGCTTTTCTGAGCGACTGCAGCGTCACGTCTGCAATGTTGTGGCCATCGATGGTGATGCGTCCCGACGCCGGCGTCTGGAAGCGCTGCAGAAGTGCGATCGTGGTCGATTTTCCGGAGCCGGTCGGTCCAACGAGCGCGATCGTCTCACCGGCTTTGGCGGCGAAGGTCACGTCGGTTATGCCTTGCGGGCTGCCGTCATAATGGAACGAGACGTTGTCGAAAGCGACCGCTCCCGCGACCGCATCGAGCGTCTTGGCGCCGGCCTTGTCGTGCTCTCCACCGGCTTCGTCCATAAGCTCGAAGAGGGCGGTAATCGAAGGCGCTTGCTGATGCACGCGCACGACGAAGGCCGAAAGCTGGTCGAGCTTGCTGATGAGCAGCGTGGCGAAGGCGACAAAGCTGACGATCTGACCGACCGAAAGTTCGCCGCGTCCGACGAGGATCGCGCCGGCGATGAAAATGACGACCATCGTCAGCGTTGCTGCCGAGCGCTGCATCACCGTCAGCACGCCCCACCAGGTCAGAACAGGGTATTGTGCAGTCAGGAGATCGCGCGACAAGCCGTGTATGGCGTCTGCTTCGGCCTGCAAGCGGGCATAGCTCTGCACGACCATGACGTTGCCGATGACATCGACGACGCGGCTCGATAGCGCCGACTCGTGGCTTTCGACGGCCGCCTGTCCGACCGCCGTCCGGCGCATCACGATGACGTTCATCAGCGTATAGGCCGCCGCGAGCCCGATAAGGATTGCAGCCATTCGCGCATCCATACTGATCGCGGTCGGGATGAGCAGTATGATGCCGAAGACAGCAGCGAGTTGTTCGCGCATGGCGCCGAGCCAAAGCCAGAACAGGGCGCTCGTGCCGGTAAGAATGGTGCGGATGGTTGCGCCGGAGCCACGCGCCGCATGTGCGCTTTGCGGCAACGTAATGGTTTTCTCAAATACGCTGGCGAGATGCTTGAGCTTCTGGCGATGGGCCAGGCGGTCGGAGTTGATGCCGACGATCACACCGGCGAAAATGCCGAAAAGTCCGAGCAGCGCCCAGAGGCCGATATAGCCGAAGGCGTTCTGGCCTTTTCCCAGGGCATCTACGACGCGGCCGAACAGGATGGGCTCGGCGAGCTGCGTCGCGGCAATGACGACGCCGGCCGCGGCAAGGCCGATGGCGAGATGTTTTTCGGACGCGAGCAGGCCCAGAGCGCGCCTATAGATTTGGATAAGGCTTAGCGGCTTTGGCGTCATAGAGACCCGCGAGCGTGGGCGTTAAAGGAAAGACTGAAATTGCGACGGCTATCGATATCGCGAGGACTGGCATATTGTCTTGAAGCCCGCGAAAGTCGCGCGCCGCCGTCGGCTTGCACAGAGGCAAGCCGTCGTTTTTCCGAGCCGCGACCTGCGCGGCGTTCCGACCAGATATCAGGAGCCCCCATGCACAGCCCAACGCCAATTCAGCCGCCGTTCGGCGCGGCAGCTCTATAGCATTCCGATTTCAGATGACATCAGGGAAAACGGACATTTCGCTTGCAGCGCAGGGGCGCGAAGCGCGAGCCGCGCGGCTGAAGCTGGTTCATGACAGCATTTTCGAGCCGATCGTCACCGCAAGTCCGGACCGGCCGTTCGTCATTGCCCAACTCGGACAGTCGCTCGACGGCCGCATCGCCACGGTGAGCGGCGCGTCGCAATGGATCAATGGCTCAAGCGCCCTCGATCATCTGCACCGCCTGCGTGCGCATGTTGACGCCGTTGTCGTCGGTGTCGGCACGATCATAGCCGACGACCCGCTGTTGACAGTTCGCAGGGTTGCTGGGCGTCAGCCGGCCCGTGTGGTGATCGATCCGAACGGTCGCCTCGAACCATCGGCGCGCTGGCTCGCCGGCGACGGCGTTCGCTGTTTTGTCGTCAGGGATAAGGAAGGGGTAGTGCCTTGCGGTGCCGAGCCGCTGGTCGTTGACTCGTCGGCGGGTGTTCTCAATCCGACCGCCATTGCGGAGGCGTTGTTTCGCCAGGGCTTCAAGAAAATTCTGGTCGAGGGCGGCGCCAGAACCGTTTCGCATTTTATCGATGCGCGGGTTGTCGACCGCATTCACCTTCTCGTCGCGCCGGTGATATTGGGGTCGGGAATTCAAGGATTGTCATTGACACCGATCGCCGGTTTGGACGAGGCAATCCGGCCGGAAGCAAAGGTCCATATCCTTGACGGCGGCGACGTGCTGTTCGATTGTGATTTGAGGCACCATCGGCAGCGAGGCTAGAAGCGATGGCCCAAGACCCGAAGTATCAGCTTCCGACGTACACGCCGGCCGCGCGAGCCTTTCATTGGCTCATCGTGCTCTTGATTTTCATTCAGCTGCCGCTCGGCTTTTACATGGCGTATCGCGGCCATGAAATGCCGCACGTCAATGACAAGGGCGAAACGGTCAAAGGTCTCTTCGATGCCTTGACCGGATTTCTCTACAATTCGCACAAACTGATCGGCATGACCGTTCTGGTGCTCGTCGTGCTCCGCCTCGGGTATCGCCTAACGCAAGGTGCGCCGCGTCCTGATCCCTCGGTGCCCGCCCCCCTGACGGGAATGAGCCATCTCGTACACTGGGGACTTTACGCGCTGCTCATTGCGGTGCCGATCATCGGCTACACGGCCAGTTCTTACGGCCGCTTTCTCGACGTATTCGGCATTTCGTTTCCGACTTTTACCGAGAAGAACGCAGAACTGGCAAAACAAATTTTCGAATGGCACGAGACGGGCGCGATCCTGATCATCGCGTTCGTGACACTTCATATCGTCGCGGCGATCTATCACCGGTTCGTTCGCAAGGACCGTGTCGTCGAGCGGATGCTGCCGAAAAAGACGGTTTGATCGACCGCCTTCTACGTTTGGCTCACGAGCCGGGCACGGCAAAAGTATCGGTGTGACCGACGAGTGCCGCCGACCGCGAGACGTTGACCCAGTTGACGATCGTCTTGTCGTCGACGCTGCCCGTCTCGGAAACAGCCACGGCATAGCCACGCACCAATTCATCGATGAGCATGCGTTCGCTGCGCTCGAGCCGCCAGGGGCTATCCCCCTCGACGACGGTGTACCCATTCAAACGGAATTGGTCGGCGAGGTCTGCGGCTGCCAGTGGTCCGGCCGCAGGTCCCAATCCTTTGTCGCGCATCTGGTGCCGGTGAAAGGCTGCCGCCATCTGGTTGTCGGTTGGCCGATGCGGTGTCCAGCGCCGCAATCCATTGTAGGTGAGCGCTGTGTAAAAGGCTGCTTTGCTCTCCGCTACAATTCTGGCCAGCGCTCGTATGTAGTCCGGCGATACGAGATCGAAAAATGCCGATGCAGTCACGAGGTGCCACGGTTCGTCGAAGAGTGTTGCCGTATCGCGGGCGAGATCACGGGCTGCAAAAGTTACGCTGATGTCGCGGCCGTCTTTTTTGATATGCAACGTCTCGCCGTTGCATTCCGATGTATCGGCCCAAGCCTTGAGCTTCACTTTCGCCCTGGCGAGCAAAGCCGGATCGTGATCGACAAGCTTCCAAGTCTGCCGCGTCGGCAACAGCGATGCAATGGCGCGCAGGTTGGCGCCTGTTCCCGATCCCAGATCGAGAACGCGAAGCTCGTCGCGGAGTGCAAAACGTGCCGCGACGGCGTCAGCGACATCGCTGCAGCGAGCGCGAACGTCGGCGGTTTCGCGCAAGTCTAACCATTCCGGTGAGAAATCGCTCATGGGCGCAGTCCAAGGATGACGGCCGCGATGCGCCGCGCTGTCTCGTGCCATGTCGGCAATGTGCGACCTGCTTCCCAGGCTGCATCGGCGAGGCGGTCACGGAGCTTCTTGTCGGTCAGTGCCCGCTGCAACGCCATTGTCAGAGCTGGGACGTTCCCGGCTTCGACGTGCAGCGCCGCGGCGTCTCCTGCGGTTTCGGCGGCGGCGCCTCCGGCGGCGATGACCATCGGCAGTCCGCGCGCCATAGCCTCGGCCAATACCATTCCGTAGCCTTCGAACAGAGAGGCGGAAACGAACAAGTCGGCGCTGTCGTAGTGGCGTTCGAGCGTCGCTGGGACGACCTTGCCTGCGAGCGTCACGCGATCTTCCAGCCCATGTTTCCGAATAGCCTTCTGCACGGCTGCGACGGCATCGGCGTGGCGGTCGAGCGCACCGGCAATCGTCAACCGCCAATCGAGGTCCTGGAGCGGCGCCAGGGCGTTGATGAGCACGTCATAACCCTTGCGCGGCAGCACGGCGCCGACCGAGAGAATCTGCAGCGGCGCACCGGTACCCGTCGCGCGTTGTGCAGGATCGGTGCCCGGCTCCGCGACGGTCACCTTGTTGGATGGCAGCCCCATGATGTCGACGAGGATGCGTTTCGTCGCGTGGCTGGTGACGACGATGTGGTTGGCGCGGCGAAGAGCGTTTTCCTCGATGGCTTTCAATTCGACTTTGCGCGCGTGCGCCAATCCCGTCTCGAGAAATAGCGGATGATGCACGAGGGCGATGACGCGGCCCTCGAGCTCGGCGAGGAGACTTTCCGGGAAAGCGCCAAACGCCAGGCCGTCGATTACGGCGACGGCGTCTGGCTGCTTTGTTTTCAGAAGCTGGCTTGTCTCTCCGAGATCGCCGGCGGTCGGGTTCGGGAACGAATCCGGCAGCGTCAGCAGCGAAACCGGCACGCCGAAATCGGGAAGCAGCTCGATGACACGGCGGTCATAGGCATAGCCGCCGGTCGTGCTCTTCAAATCTCCCGGTATGGCGAAGACGGCTTCAGCCACCGATAGGGCCCTCGTAATTGGCGCGCGCGAGATCCGTTTCCGACAAGGTGACACGGATGCGCGACAGCGTTTTACCGTCAGGTCCGAGCGCGCCGGAGACGGCGGCTTCCGCGATACGGTCGAACACGTACTTACAGAGAAATTCGGTCGTCGTGAGATGGCCCTTGAATTGAGGTAAAGTATCGAGATTCTGGTAGGCCAGCGGTTTCAGCGTTTTGCCGAGTACATCGAGGGCGGCGCCGATGTCGACGACGACGTTCTGGGCGGTCAGCTGATCACGGTAAAAAGCGACGTCCACGACGTAGGTCGCGCCATGCATGTTCTGCGCCGGGCCGAAGAACGCGTCCGGCAGCGAATGAGCGATCATAATGCGGTCACGGACTTCGACGGAGAACATAACGCGACTCACTTCTCTGGGATTAGTAGGAGACGATTGGCGGCAACGCGGCCGAAGACCAGATGCGCGGCAGCGCGGCGGGCAACTCCTGGAACGGAATGGCCTCCGACACAAGCGTGTCGAGTGCCGGGTCGTCGAGAAGCGCGATTGCGCGTTCGAGGCGTTCGCGATGTTTGACCTGATTGCGGTGGCTCGGGGCGACATGCCCGACTTGCGAAGACAGAACCGTCAAACGACGGCTATGAAATGCGCCGCCGAGATTTACCGTAACCGGTTTGCTGCCGTACCAGCTGAGTTCGATGATGCGGCCTTCGAACGCACAGGCGTCGATCGCGGTTTCAAGGCCGGCGGACGACGCGCTGGCGTGGAAGACGATGCGATGATCCGGCGAGAGGTCGCGCGCGTCGGCAAAGCTGACGCCAAGTGCCTTGGCGTAGGCAGCGCGCGCCGGATCGACGTCCGTGATGGTAACCTCGGTTCCGGCGATGCGGCGGGCGAGATACGCAACAAGAAGCCCGACGACACCGGCGCCGACGACGAGAACCTTATCGCCTAGCGCGGTTCCGGCGTCCCAATGGGCGTTGAGCGCTGTTTCCATGTTGGCCGCGAGAACGGCGCGGCGGGAAGGAACCGCGTCGGGAATGGGAACAAGCAGAGCTTCGGCGACCTGAAAATGATCCTGATGCGGATGCAACGTAAAGACGCGCCGCCCGACGAGCTTTTCCGGTCCCGCAGTCACGCGTCCGGCCGCTGAATAACCGTATTTGACCGGGAAAGAAAACTCGCCGGCCTGCAGCGGAGCGCGCATCACAAGCCATTCGCTTTTTGGCACTTCGCCGAGTGCGACGAGGCGTTCGGTGCCGCGGCTGATCGCGGTATACTCGGTTGCGACGCGTGCTTGTCCCGGTTCGAGCGGTTGCAGGCGTTCGGTTCGGAACTCGGCGTGTCCGGGTTTGGCATACCAGAGCGCGCGGGCGACGATGATCTGGCCCTGGCTGCGGCGCGCCGGGCTGGAGTTCTGATCGAGCGTGCTGCGCTGGTCATTCATTGCGAAAGACTAGATCCGTTATGACGGTCGATTGCGAGCGTGGAAGCATGCCAGAGGGTGTCTTTATGCCTGACGCCGCGGACGCAAGCCTTACGACACCGGCGGGCTTCGAGGCAATTGCGACACTCGTTCGGCGGCGGTGGATTGCGGCCGCCCTGAACGTCGTGACGTGGGGCCTACTGCTCGTATGGGCCAGTTCAATTCTCGCGACGGGCGGATGGACGTGGCTGGATGTGGCAATCCTCGTCTGTCTTGCGCTTGGAACGCCGTGGCCGGTGCTCGGCTTCTGGAACGCGGCAATCGGGTTTTGGCAGCTTCACGGTGCTCGTGAGGCAACATCAATTCTCGGCTCTACCACGGCGGCCGATCGTATTACGGTTAAGACGGCCGTGCTGATGACGCTACGCAACGAAGATCCGGCTCGGGCGCTGCTGCGTCTCAAAACTGTAAAGGTGAGCCTCGACAAGACCGGCGAGGGGCAGAACTTTTCCTATTTCGTGCTGAGCGACACGGATCTTGCCGACGTAGCGCGCCGCGAAGAGGAGGGCGTTGCGGCTTGGCGGATGGAGGATGGCGATCGCGCGCGCATTTTTTATCGCCGCCGTCAGGACAACGCCGGTTTCAAAGCTGGCAACGTGCGCGACTTCGCGATGCGCTGGGGAAACGATTTCGCGCTGATGCTGCCGCTCGATGCTGACAGCCTGATGACGGGCACGGCGATCGTCGACCTCGTGCGCATTATGCAAAAGCACTCCAAGCTCGGTATTCTGCAGAGCATTGTCGTTGGCACGCCATCCGATTCCGCCTTCGCACGAATTTTCCAATTCGGCATGCGGCTCGGGATGCGTACTTACACGATGGGGCAGGCGTGGTGGGTCGGCGATTGCGGGCCTTTCTGGGGGCACAATGCGCTGGTTCGGATCAAGCCGTTCGTCGAGCACTGCACGCTGCCGGTGCTTGCCGGCAAGCCGCCGTTCGGGGGCGAAGTCCTCTCGCACGATCAGGTCGAAGCGGCGTTGATGCGCCGCGCCGGTTTCGAGGTTCGGGTGCTGCCGGTCGAGATCGGCTCCTATGAGGACAATCCTCCGAACGTGCTCGAATTCATGCAGCGTGACACGCGCTGGTGTCAGGGTAACTTGCAGTATCTGAAACTCGTCGGGTTTCCGGGCCTGCTTCCCGTCAGCCGCTATCAACTGATGTGGGCCGTACTGATGTTCGTCGGCGTGCCGGCCTGGACAGTGCTATTCGCGCTCATGCCGTTTGCGGCGGCCGATGCGCAACGCGTCGGTGATTTTCCGTTTGGTTCGGCTTTGGTGCTCTATCTGACGCTGCTGCTGATGTATTTGGCGCCGAAACTTGCAGGCATTCTGAATGCGCTTCTGACGCCCGGAGAAGTTCGCCGCTTCGGCGGACCGGCACGCTTTAGTCTCAGTGCTGTCATTGAAGTCACGTTCTCGCTTTTGCTTGCGGCCATCACGTCATTGCGCACGTCGCTGTTCATGGCCGGGCTGTTGTTCGGCAAAACGGGCGGCTGGAAGGTTCAGCACCGGGATGCTGGCGGCATCTCGTGGCGTGCCGCAGCATCGGCGTTGTGGCCGCAGTTTGTCTTTGGCTTCGCCATTTGCGGAGCGCTCGCCATCGTCTCGCCCGCAATTCTGCTCTGGAGCCTGCCGTTGACGATCGGATACGTGCTCGCCGTTCCGTTCGCCGTTCTGACGGCTAGCCCCACAGTCGGCAGTTTTCTGCGCCGGCACGGCATCGCCGGGATACCGGAAGACTTCGTGACGCCGCCGGAAATTCGCGCCGTGCAGCAGCATGGCGGCGGGCTATAAGTCATGGTCTCTCGTGCGCTACAAGGCGTGTTTCGCTCGCTGCGCCTTTATCACGGGCCCGATGCGCCCAAGGCGGCGATGGATGCGCTTTACCGGTACTTCGTCGAACCCGGCGATCTCGTCTTCGACATAGGTGCTCACGTCGGCGACCGTGTGTCATCCTTGCGGCGGCTCGGCGCACGCGTCGTCGCCGTCGAACCGCAGCCGCTGCTGCTGGACGCGCTAACCCACATCCACGGCCGCGATCCGCTGGTCGTGATCATCCCGCGTGCCGTTGGCTCGCAGACGGAGACGCAGACGCTTCATCTCAACACGGAGAATCCCACGATTTCGACCATCTCAGAAGCATTTCTGGATCGCGCCCGAGATGCCTCGGGATGGGAAGGCCAAAACTGGGATGACGAGATCGAGGTGGAAGTCGTGACGCTCGATGCATTGATCGCGCGCTTCGGTGTTCCGGCCTTCGTCAAGATCGATGTCGAAGGTTACGAGGAGGCCGTCCTGCGCGGTCTATCTCACGCGATCAAGGGGCTGTCCTTCGAGTTTACGACAATCATGCGCGATACAGCCGTTGCGTCGATCGAACGGTTGGCGTTGCTCGGCGACTATCGCTACAACATCGCGCTGGGTGAAAGTCAGAGGTTGACCTTCGAGCATTGGCTTTCGGCCGCTGGCATGGCGGACCACCTCAGAAATTTGCCGCACGGGGCGAACTCGGGCGACGTTTACGCCGCGCTTGTGGCGCACAGCTAAAATGATCTCGGTTCCATCGGAGTTTTTAAATGCCGCATTGCTTTCGTGTTTTTATCGTCGCGCTGTTTCTCATCGTCCCGATCACCGCCGAAACGCGCGCGGCATCGCTGGACGGTCTTGCTGTCGATGTGAAGAACAAGAGCGAGCCGGTGTTATGCGCCGAAAAAGACAATGTCGCGGTTTCGTTCACGAACAAGGATGTGCGGTCATTCCGCATCGAGGCGGCGCACCCCGTTTATCTGTCGGCCGGCATGCGTGACAACTTCGAAGCTGACTGGACCGCGTGCGATATGTCTGCGGATCCGCACTACAAAGCGCCCGGCGAGCCGAAGAAAATGACGCTTTACGAGGAGCCGGCCCTCTGGATCATCGGTTACCGGTATCCCGGGTTCTGGCGGCCTTCGACTGCGACGGTCCGGATCGGCGACCGCGTCGAGCAGGGCGTCCACCTGTTGCAGGTTTGGTTGCGCAGAACAGACGGTGCCGAGGAAGTGTTGGTTTTTTATCCGCAGGACGGCTACTGGCGTCCGCGTCCGATGACGCCGCTCAACATGCGCAATACGCCGTATGGATCATCGTTCCTCGTCGGGCCGGTAGACTATGAA
>DATBRP010000076.1:0-8855 GCA_036560245.1 Hyphomicrobium sp. | reverse complement strand
GATCCCGCATTTTGCAAACGATGTTGGCGCCGAGCGCATCTTCGTCGGAGTCAAAGAGTTCAACTGCATGGGTGCCCGCTCGCCGTTCGATCACCCGCATGTCTATCTCGACATGGGACAGGACGATCAAATTCTGTGCCCTTACTGCTCGACGCTTTTTGTCTACGACTCACGCCTCAAGGCGAACGAGAGCGATCCGAAGGGCAGTCTCGTCTCTGACGCCGCTTGAGGCAATGAACGGCAACGCCCCTCTCAACCTGCGCGACGGCTGATGGTTGCGAACCGACTGAACGTCGCGATAGCAGGTGGCGGTATCGGCGGCCTCGCGACAGCTCTCGCGCTCGCGTATCACGGCATTGAGTCTCACGTTTATGAGCGCCGCCAGGAATTTCCTGAAGAAGGCGCGGGCATCCAGATCGGACCGAACGGCACGCGCATCCTCCGCGATCTCGGCGTCGCAGACCTGCTGCGAAATCGCGCCGCCGCTCCCGACGCCTTGAGCGTTCGCCACGGCGCGACGGGCCGAGAACTGACACGGCTGCCGCTCGGCACGTGGATCGCGGAACGGCACGGCTCGCCCTATTGGACTGCCCACCGCAAAGACCTGCACGCAGCATTGCGCACGCGCGCCGAAGCCGAGCCGCTGATCGCGCTGAAGACAGGTGTCGAGATCGTGTCATTCGTAAATGAGAGCGACGGCGTGCATGCCGTCGGCGCAAAGGGCGAAGTGCTGAGCGCATCCGTTCTCGTCGCCGCCGACGGACTATGGTCGAGCCTTCGACAGCACGTCACCGCCGGAAGCGCCCCAAAACCTGTTGGAAAGACCGCGTTCCGCAGCGTCGTCAGCGCCGAACGATTGCCTTCCGAATTGACACGCAACGCCGTACACATCTGGCTCGCGCCCGGCGCTCACGCAGTCCACTACCCGGTCAATGGCGGGCGCGACATCGCCCTCGTCGTCATTGCCGACGATGCATCGCGTGATACCGGCTGGGACGTGCCCTCATCGGCCGATGCGGTGCACGAAAAAATCCGCGACTTTGCAGCGCCGTTGCAATCTCTCGTTGCCGATGCTCGCGACTGGCGTCACTGGTCGCTTTACAGCATGCCGCCGCTCGAACGATGGACCAACGAACGCGTGGCGTTGCTCGGCGATGCCGCCCATCCCGTGTTGCCGTTTCTCGCGCAAGGCGCTGTGCTAGCCTTGGAAGACGCAATGACCCTCGCCGCACATCTCGCGGCAGGTGGAGGTGGCGTGGAGGCATCATTGCGAGACTATGAAGCCAGCCGTCGTCAGCGCGTCCAGTGCGTCGCCGAAGCCTCGCGGCGCAACGGCCGCATCTATCACATGAGCGGCGCAGCAGCACTGGCCCGCAACACCGCGATGCGCATCAGGCCACCTGCTGGCGTGATGGCTGGCTTCGATTGGATGTATGGCTGGAGGCTCATGCCATGCTGATCCGATTGGCCTCACATCTGTCGCAACGCGCCGATCTCGTGACGCTGGGGGTTCAGGGTCTCGTCGTCGACGAAAATTCGCACGTCCTTCTCGTCCGCCACGGCTATCGACCCGGCTGGCATTTCCCGGGCGGCGGCGTCGAACATAAAGAAAAAATCGAATGTGCCCTGAGCCGCGAGCTAAACGAGGAAACCGGCGTGATCGTCTCGGCACCGGCCCGGCTCTTTGGCATCTATACGAATTTCGAGGCCTTCCCCGGCGACCACGTCGCCCTGTTCGTCGTCGAACGTTGGCGTCGGGATTGGGTCCCGAAACCTAACGCCGAAATCGCCGAACAAAGATTTTTCGCTCGAGATCGGCTTCCGCAGTCGACAACGCTAGGCACCCGGCGGCGCCTGGACGAAGTCTTCGGCAACGCCGGCAGGTCGAGCGCCTGGTAGATCACCCTACCGCACGAGAAATTTGGACGCTAAGAAGAGCTAGGCCATAACGCGCGCCGATCCATTCCGACGGGTAAAGTCCAAGCAATGAATATCCTGAGCGGCATGGTTTCGAGTTTTCTGGTCGCGCTGCCGGCACTCTTCTCAATCGTCAATCCGATCGGGGGAGCCCTGATCTATAGTCAGGTCACGATCGGCCGGCCGCATGAGGAAAGACGGGCGCTCGCCTGGCGCGTCGCCAGCTATTCGACCGTCGTCATGCTCTCTGCGCTCTTGATCGGCGCGACCCTGATGAGCTTCTTCGGCGTCAGCATTGATGCGCTTCGTGTTGCCGGCGGTCTCGTCGTCGCCGCGAGCGCCTGGGGCATGCTCTACGATCCCAAAGAGAACGAGGATCGCAAGCACGACCATGCCGCGCCCGCCGCTTGGGGTAGCGATGTAGCGTTCTTCCCGCTGACGATGCCGTTCACCACAGGACCCGGCACGATTTCCGTTGCGATTGCCCTGAGCGCCAGCCGTCCGTCGATGACGGCCGACTTGCTGCCGTTCTACGTGGGTGCCTCGGGAGCCGCCATAGCCGTCGCGCTCGCGGTCGGCATTTGTTACGCTTCCGCCGACCGGCTCGTCGCGATGCTCGGTCCGGCACGAGCCCGCGTCCTGACACGCCTATCGGCGTTTCTTCTTCTCTGCATCGGGGTGCAGATCCTGATCTCCGGCGTGCAAGGCGCAATCGCAACCACGCTGGCGATGCCGCACGCTGCAATTACCACCAATTGAACATAGACGGCTGACCGCGGTAGCGCGTATCGCGACGGTCATAGCGATCGTACCGATCATATCTGTCGTATCGGTCATAACCGTCATAAAAGCCGTCATCGCGCGAATAGGCTGAAGGTGCCGGTTTGCGCGGCCGCTTCTTGAGGCCGCCCTGCGGTTCGGTGCTGCTCACGACGATGAAGTCCGTGGCTTTGCCCGTTTCCTTGCTCAACGGTTCGTCGGAAACGATCAGCGAAGAACCAGGCCAGACATACTTCGATATGCGCGAGGAAACTTCCGGCGGAATAGTGATGCGATCGAGCGCCGCCGAGGCGGCATTCACATCCGTCGCGGGAACGTCATAGCTTACATCGCTGCGGCGACGTTTTTTGTACGAACGACCATCGTCATCATCATCGTCCGCCCATTTATGATTGAGCGAAACGACCTGCCACTTTAGGTCTTTTCCCTGCTCCGTATAGGCGACGGCCGTGAAGACATGCGTGCCGATCGGCCGATCAGGCTCGGAAATCGTAATCGGCGCGTCAAATACGGGTTGATTTCCTTGGCGGACATAGAGCCGCTGCGTTTTCAGGCTGATGAACATCGAAACGGGATACGTCTTCCATTTCGCTTCTTCCATCGCCTTGACAGCGGCCAGCTTGACAGCTTCGACCTGCTTCCATTCGTCGGTCGCGGCCGCTAGCTCTTTATCCGCCTTATCCGCCTCGGCCGTGATGGCTGTGAGCTTGTCGGCGGCGGCGGACGCCACCTTGGCAACCTTGGCTTTTGCATCCTCGTCCCGCTTCTCAGCCGCCGGACTTTTCGCTGCAAGCAGAACGCGATCGGCGCGCGAAACTTTATCGTCGGCGCGCTTCTTAGCGGCTTCGGCCTTACGCAACTGCTTGGCGAGACTCTTGCGGAAGGCGGCTTTATCGTCGAGGTTGCTCTTCAGCTCATCGGCTTGCGACGTTGCGGTCTGTGCTTCGAGACTTTTCTCCGCCGCGATGGATTTCAACGCTTCCATTTGCGCGGCGCGCGCCGGCCATTGCGAAACATCGGGTTGGAACGCGGTCCTATCGTCCTGATCTGTGACGTCGCTCTCGTATGTCGCCGGAACGGCGAGCGCGGCCTCGGCGGCAGGCAGAGGCTTGGGCAGCAGCGGATGCGAAATCGTCGCCGGAGCAACATCGTCATGCGCAACGACGACGCGCAGTCCCAATCTCGTCAGCGGAAAAAGCTGCTGGGCAAATTCATAAGGCATGCGGACGCAGCCATGCGACGCGGGATAGCCGGGCAATACGCCGGCGTGCAGTGCGATACCCGACCACGTGATCCGCTGCATGAACGGCATCGACGCGTCATCGTAGACGTTCGAATAGTGCTCTTCCTGCTTTTGCAGGACGCTGTAGACGCCGACAGGCGTTTCGTATCCCGTTTGGCCCGTCGAAACGCGAGCTCTGAGCGCCACGCCATTGGCGTCGTACACTGAAATGCGCTGATCCTTGATCGAGACAACCGCCACGACCGGCGCGCTGGAAAGCGCTCGCTGAACGGTTTGCTCTTCGTCGCCCGTATCCCGGTTGCGATCGCGGGCCTGCGCGGTTTCAGAAAAACCACCCGCTGCGAACAAGATGAGAGTTGCAGTGGCGAAACTTGTGACGCGCACGAAACCCGACCCGTTGAACATTTGTTACGCCTCGTCGTAAACGGGCCGGAAAGGTTGCAACGACCTTCCCCCCAATCGACATAAACATTTATTCCAAGTTTACGTTCCGGTTCACGACACCCTGACCTCGCGGTCGGGAGCTAAAAACGTGCCGGCAACTCTAACTCGACGCGATCGAGATTAGCTTCCGCTCGTGAAGCGACGGTTAAATTTGCAAGGTCTTAACCCGGAAGATCCGGTCAATTGCATTAGTCAGAGTTGCAGTGACGATCATAACTCGCTCCTGGCGGTTGTGCTGAAGAAATAATCAAAAGGGCCGCAGATTTGCTGCCGTGCAAAAACGCGAGCGCGTTCCTACATAGCCGACAGCCGAAACTCCCTGAAATACCCAATACGACTAGAAAGGCATCTGACCATGACTTTGACCGCAGAGACGATCGAGCGTTCCGGGCACTTTTCGATTGGCGGCGATTTGCCGGTTATCCGATTGGGCTTCGGCGCCATGCGCATTACGGGCTCCGGAGTTTGGGGCGAACCCGAGGACCGGGCGGAAAGTTTGCGCACGCTACGCCGGCTTCCCGAACTCGGCATCAACCTGATCGACACCGCCGACTCCTATGGCCCCGAGGTCAGCGAGCAGCTCATCCGCGAGGCACTTCATCCCTACCGCGGCATGGTAATCGCCACCAAGGCAGGCCTCCTGCGCCCCGGCCCTGGCACCTGGAATCCCCTCGGCAGACCCGACTATCTGCGCCAGCAGGTCATTCTCAGCATCCGTCGGCTTGGCGTTGAACGTCTCGATCTTTGGCAGCTGCACCGTATCGATCCGAATACCCCCCAAGACGAACAGTTCGAAGCCATCAAGGCGATGCAAGCCGAGGGTTTGATCCGCCACGTCGGCTTGAGCCAGGTCAGCATCAAGGAGATCGAGGCCGCGCAGAAGTTCTTCAAAGTCGCGACGGTGCAGAACCTCTACAATCTCGCCGACCGCAGCAGCGAAGACGTGCTCGATTTCTGCGACAAGCACGGGATCGGATTCATTCCGTGGTTCCCGCTCGCGTCCGGCGATCTGGCAAAACCCGGCTCGCGCCTCGAAACAATCGCGAAGAAACACAACGCCGCGCCAAGCCAGATCGCACTCGCGTGGCTCCTGCGGCGCAGCCCGAACATGCTTCCGATTCCCGGAACGTCGAAGGTCAGGCATCTCGAGGAAAACGTGGCGGCAGCCGCGATCACCTTGACCGACGCGGATTTCTCGGCATTGAACGAAATCGCTAAGTCGTAACGGCTTCTTTCGGCCGGCCCGCTTCGACTGGCGGCGTGCTGGCGAAGGAATTGGCCATCTCGTGCAACAACGCGCGGACTTCCGGATGCTCATTGCGGTCCCATTCGGACAGCATGTGTCTCAGGTTGTCCTCGCGGTTGTGCACGAGACGCGCGTAAGCGGCTTTGCCCTTGGCGGTGAGTTCGATGACGTCGCCGTGGCCTTCGCTCACCACCCCCGACGCAACAAGTTCTGCAAACAGCCGTTCGCGTTGCACATCTCCGGTGGCCAGGCGCTTTTCGAGTTCCGTCCGGCTCGCCTGACCGCCTCGCTCTCCTATGCGCGCCAGAAGCCATAGCTCGACCGGCGTGACGTCGAGGCCGATACGTTGCGCGCTCTGCTGATAAACACGCCAACGATTTTCCCGCGCCGTAACGCGTGAAACGATGCGAGCAAGCTCTTCCAGAGACGTAGCATCGCGAGGCATCTGCAGCGGATCGTTCAACGGCTCCGGCGCCAAGCTGGTTTTGAGCGGAACTTCCTTGATCGCAAAGGTCAACAGGAAGCCGATGAACGCCAGCACCGATGCCGTGATGAAAACCGGACGCAGCGACTCGATGAAGAGCGCGTAGTAGGTCAGACGCAGCGGCTCCGCGAGTGCTGCAATCGCCGCCGGATCATTTGCCGTCGCGGCCAATTGCGGTACCGAAACGCTGAGTTTGCTCTGCAGCGTGAAAGAAAAAATACCGCCGAACAGCGCGGCGCCGACGGAGCCGCCGATTGACCGGAAAAGCGTCGTTCCCGATGTCGCCACCCCGAGTTGCTCATATGCGACGGCGTTCTGCACCGCCATGACCAGGATTTGCATCACCATGCCGAGGCCAAGGCCGAGACACAGCATATAGAGCGAAGCCGTCGCCGCTGATGTCTCGAGTGTCATCCTCGCCAGAAGCAAAAATCCGATCGTCATCAGTCCCGTCCCGACGATCGGAAACATCTTGTAGCGTCCGATGCGGCTGATGATTTGCCCGCTCGTGACCGAACTCAAGAACACGCCGAGCATCATCGGCGTCATGTGTAGACCGGCGCTCGTCGGGTCCAAGCCTTTCACGACCTGAAGATAGACCGGCATCAGCGTAATCGAGCCGAAAAGCGCCATGCCGACGATGAACCCGACCGAGGTCGCAATTGCGAATGCGCGTTCCTTGAAAAGCGAGAGCGGCAGCAAGGGATCTGCAACGTGCGTCTCGGCATAGAGAAATGCCACGAGAGAAATGATGCCAAGCGCCGAGATCGCAAACATGCTGACCGGAGCCTCTTGCGCCAGCGTTGCTCCAAGACTCGTAATGACCACGAGGCAAGTCAGCGCCGAAGCCAGCAGCGCAGCGCCGATATAGTCGATCTCGACTTTCGAAGCCCTGCGATGTGGCCGGAACGTCCTGTTGATGACCGCCAACGCCAATATACCGAACGGGAGATTGATGAGAAAAATCCAGCGCCAGGAAAGATTATCGACAATGAAACCGCCGATGAGCGGTCCGAGCACGGTGGAAAGCCCGAAGATGCCGCCGAAGAATCCTTGATACCGGCCACGCTCTCGCGGCGGCACCACATCGCCGACGACGGCAATGGCCGTCACGATCAATCCGCCGCCGCCGAGCCCTTGCAGAATGCGGAAGGCGATCAGCTCGGGCAGATTTTGCGCGAGACCGCAAAGCGCCGAGCCGATGAGAAAAATGATGACCGCCGCTTGCAGTACGATGCGCCGTCCGAAGAGATCGCCGAGCTTGCCGTAAAGCGGCACCACGACCGTCGTCGCCAAAAGATATGCCGTGACGATCCACGAAAGATGCGAAAGCCCCCCGATGTCGCGGACGATCGTCGGCAACGCAGTCGAGACGACCGTCTGATCGAGAGAAGCAAGCAAAAGGACGAGCGCCAACGCCGCGAATATAGCGACCCGGCGGCGTGCTTCGGTTTGTGCATCGTCGGCAATTTCGGAGCTTGGGCGTTGCATGTCGTCGAAGCTCTCCAATTTCGGATTATGCGTCCCGCAGATTGCGCGTCTTCACGCCGTTTGCGGGACAGTGCGGCATGTTGCAAGGGCTGGAGGTTTCAAATTTGGAACCACTGTGCAAGTGTTCAGTTACGATAGATCACGCAGCGCCCCGGAAAGCCTTGTCACGTCGCGGCAAGCGGCAGACATTGTGGATATTTCACGCACCACGCGCCGCATAAGCAACACAAGTCGCCCTAAGGTTGGGACCAAGCGAGGTTCGGTTGGCGCCTCCGAAGCGAATATGATAGCCGAACGAAGTTGAAATTCCGGAGTTCTTCATGCGGGCACGAGCGGCTCAGATCGCAGCGATGATGCTGTTTTGGCTTGGCGGGATTATGCCCGCGATGGCCAACCCGGCTCTGCTGTTCGAGCCATCGACCGGCAAGGTGCTTTACTCGGAAGATATCGACAACGTTTGGTATCCCGCTTCGCTGACCAAGCTCACCACCGCTTATCTGGCGTTCCAGGCGATCAAGGAAGGCAAGCTCCACCTCGACGACAAGATCCCTTGCTCCCTCGTCGCGACATTGCAGCCGCCGAGCAAAGCCGGCCTCAAGGTCGGAGAAACGCTGACCGTTGAAAAGGCTTTGCAGGCCGTCATCATCAAATCGGCGAATGACGTCACGGTCATGCTAGCCGAAGCGATTTCCGGCAGCGAAAGCGCCTTCGTCGAACAGATGAACGCGACCGCCCAGCGTCTCGGCATGACGCGAACGCACTTCGACAACACCAACGGACTTCCCGATCCCGGACAGCTGACGACAGCGCGCGACCTCGCCAAGATCGCGCACGCCGTCATCACCGAATTTCCGCAATACAACAGCTATTGGTCGATGCCCGCCATGCACATCGGCAAGCGGCGGTTGGGGAGTCACAACGCACTCCTCCGGACGTTCCCCGGCGCCGACGGTATGAAGACCGGCTTCACCTGCGATTCCGGTTACAACGTCGCCGCCACGGCGACGCGCGACGGCCATCGCTTGATGGCGATCGTGCTCGGCGAGTCATCCGGCAACGAGCGCGCCATCCGCTCGGCGGCTTTGCTGGAATACGGCTTCCGGATTTACGGGTGGAAAGAACTTTTCAACGCCCCGACGCTCGACAGCATCCCTATGGACCCGGACGCGAAAGGAATTACGTCCGTTCGCGACACGGTGGTCGCGTGGAGCTGCGGCGGCCGCCAAGCCCGTCGGAGCAAAGCCGTTGCC
>DATBRP010000075.1:0-9997 GCA_036560245.1 Hyphomicrobium sp. | reverse complement strand
TTGTTCTTCAGTTGATTGATCGCGGGCGACTTGCCGATCATTTCAGCCGAGACGACGGAGCGTTCCTTCAGCTCCTTGACCTCGCGCTTCAGCTGCGATGCTTCGAGCGCACGCAACGCCACCAGCACCAGGCGGTCGGCCTTGAAAGGCTTTTCGATGTAGTCGTAGGCGCCGCGCTTGATCGCGGTCACGGCGGTCTCGATATTGCCGTGGCCCGAAATGATGACGACCGGCAAATCCGGATACGTCCGCTTCATGATCGTCAGAACTTCGAGGCCGTCGAGACGGCTGCCCTGCAACCAGATGTCGAGAATGACAAGGTGCGGTTTTCTATCCTCGATGGCGCGCAGCGCTTCGTCGCTGTCGCGCGCGAGGCGTGTGCGGTGGCCTTCATCCTGCAAGATACCGGCGACCAGATCCCGGATATCGGCTTCATCATCGACGACCAATATGTCAGCTGACATCACTGCGCTCCTGGGGGCTAAGCGTTTGTATCATGCTCCGCTCGCGACGTGCGAGGTGGAGCGAGAGGGTTCAATAGAAATATCGTCACTGCTTTTTGTCTTGACCGGCAATGTCATGCGAACCAGCGCGCCGCGGGTGCGTGTCGCCGTCAGCGGCGCATCTTCAAGTGCGAGTGTGCCGCCGTGCTGCTCGACGACCTTTTGCACGATGGCGAGACCGAGGCCGGTGCCTTTGGCGCGCGTCGTCACGTAGGGTTCGAGCAACTTGGCGCGGTTCTGCTTCGGTAGACCGATGCCGTTATCGATGACCTCGATTGCGACGCGATCGTGGGCCGGCGAAATACGCACTTCGATTTCGCCCTTGTAGTCCTTGGGACGGCCTTGAGCTTCGCCATAGGACTCGATCGCCTCGGCGGCGTTCTTGATCAGGTTAGTGACGGCCTGGGAAATGAGCCTCAGATCGAAACGCGTGCGCACAGGCGCATCGGGGATCGAAAGTTTGAAATTGACGTCCTTGTGGCCTTCGCGGAAAAGCACCGCAGGTTCCTGCACGGCGAGCCGCAGATCCTGGTCCGCCATGACCGGTTGCGGCATGCGCGCGAACGACGCGAACTCATCGACCATGCTCTTGATCTGACCGGTTTGCCGCTCGATCGTTTGCGTCAGCGTCTCGAACAGCTCGCGATCCTCCGACACCTGCTTACCGAACTTCCGGCGCAGGCGCTCGGCGGAAAGTTGTATGGGGGTGAGCGGGTTTTTGATCTCGTGTGCGATGCGCCGCGCAACGTCCGCCCACGCGCTCGTGCGTTGCGCCTGAACGAGTTCCGACACGTCGTCGAAAGTCACGACCGAGCCGACGTCTCCCTCGCCGGCCTTTTCGTGCGTGATCTTTACAGCGAACGTCCGCTCTTCATCGCCGATCTGCTTCTTGATCTCGCTTTGCCCTTTGCTCTTGAGGCCGGTTTCTTCGGCGGGCACGAGCACGGGGGCGAATTCCGGAACGACGTCCGTCAAAGGCTTGCCGACGACTTCGGCACCGGAGAAGCCGAGCAAGCGTTCTGCGGAACGGCTCAGAAGCGTGATGTGATCGGAGCTGTCGAGGCCGATGACGCCCGCCGACACGCCCGACAGAACGGCCTCTATGAAATTGTGCCGTTCGGTCAATTGGGTGTTGGTGAGGTGAAGCGTATCCTGCTGGTGCTTCAGCTCGCGCGTCATAAGGTTGAACGTGTGCGACAGGCGGCGAAGATCGCCCTCGCCGCGTTTTTCAGGCAGCGCGATTTCGAGATTGCCTTTCGAGACCTCCTGCGCGCCGGCGATCAATCGTCGGATCGGCGCCACGAAGCGTCCGGCGAACCACATGCCGACCCAGATCGCCGCCAGCAGCGAGGTCATCGAAATCATAAAATAGATGAGCCCGTGCGCGACCTTGAGGCCGCCCTTGGCCTGTCTCAGGCGGCTGTACTCGGAGACGTTCTGCTCGGTGATCTGCAGATGATTGATCACCTTCGGACTGACGCCGCGCGCGACATAGAGATAACGGCCCGGCATGCTGTCGATCTTGGCGACGGCCGATATCCGGTAGTCGCTCGACGGCGTCGATAGCGCCACCTGCCCCGCCTCCGCCTGCTGGATGGCGGCGGGCGGTGGAACGACATAGGGCAGTTTCGGATCGTCCAGCGCCAGCACGATCGGGACGCCATCGCCGTCAATCACGTAGGCCGACGTCAGATCGCGAAGGCCCGCCTGCCCAATCAAAAACTTCTGGAAGGCGTCGGGATCGACGCTCAGCGTCGCGGCCTCGCCGTTGATGTCGCGCACCATGTTGACGATGTCGGTGCGGATGATCTGATTGTGTTCGGCGACGTAGGCTTTGGCGACGTCGTAGGAGTTCTCGACGATGGCGCGCGTGCGAACCGAGAACCAGCCGTCGAGAGATCGTGAGAAGGTCGTCGTCGCGGCAACCGCGAGCAGCACGGCGGGGAGCGCCGCGATCAAACTGAAGAGAACGACGATGCGCGTGTGCAGGCGCGCGCCCGGCACCTTCTCCTTCCAAGCCCGGCGAAGTCCAAGCGCCTGCCAGACGACGATGGCGAGCATCGTCAGAATGAGCACGACATTCACCGCGAGCGCGGTCCACACGTATTCGTTGCGCGGCGCGATCGCGGTCAGGCCCGTCAGGATCAGGTAGCTGGCGAGTGCCGAAAGCATCGAGAGGAGCACGACGCCGAGGCCGAACCAGAAGGCGCGGTCGGAAGGGTTGAGCGGGGTCGCGCCTTCTTCCATCACCACGGCAGCGACCGGACGAGGACGATCGGTCCCCGTGTCCGGCATGCCTGTCGTGCTGTTGCTGGCGTTCATCAGTTTTCGACCGATCCGACTATCACTCTGAATTCGCTTTCCGATCGACCGTCTCAATTGCCTTGCGGCGAGGCGGTTTTGGCTCTGTGGCGCGACGGGTGCGATAACCGGAACCGATCCGCTACACCAGCGAGACCCAACAGCCTAACTGTGACATTTTCGCGACTTGGTGTTGCGGAGTTCAAGCCCAACGCGCTCAAATTTAATGAGCGGCGGTGGGAAAAGCCCGGTCTTTAGCGGGGCTGGCCGTCAACTTTCGACGGTGCGAAATACGCGAATGTTGAGGTCACGGATGCGGGCGCGCAAAGTGTTCCGGTTGAGCCCGAGAAGTTCGGCCGCCCGGATTTGATTGCCGCGGGTGGCTGCGAGGGCCGCACTCAGAAGCGGCTTTTCGACTTCGCGGATAATGCGGTCATAGAGGCCCGGCGGCGGCAGGTCGTTGCCGAAGGACGAAAAATAGCGCGACAGGTAGCGTTCGACGGATTCACCGAGATCGCCATTGTCGGCCGCTCCGCCGATCGGCGAGGCAATCGCCGATCCGGCAAGCTCCTGCTCGACGATCTGAGAGGTGAGCGTGTCCTCCGGATGCAGCGCGACGAGCCGGCGGACGACATTTTCGAGTTCGCGGACGTTGCCCGGCCAGGGATGCGCCTTGAGCCGTTCGATGGCGGAACTTTCGATCGATTTTTGCCCGAGCCCTTCCCGTCCCGCCTGCCGCAGAAAATGGCGGACGAGATCGCCGATGTCCTCGAGACGTTCGCGCAGCGGCGGCAATCGGATCGGCACGACATTCAGCCGATAGAACAAATCCTCGCGGAAAAGGCCCTGCTGGATTTGCGATTTGAGATCGCGGTGCGTCGCGGCGATGATGCGGACGTTGGTCTTGATCGGCGTGCGGCCGCCAACGGTTGTATATTCGCCCTGCTGCAGGACGCGCAGAAGCCGCGTCTGGGCTTCGAGCGGCATGTCGCCGATTTCATCGAGAAACAGTGTGCCGCCTTCGGCCTGCTCGAAGCGGCCCGGCGTTCGCGTCTGGGCGCCGGTGAACGCACCTTTCTCGTGACCGAACAATTCGCTTTCGATGAGTTCGCGCGGGATCGCCGCCATGTTGATCGCGACGAACGTGCCGTGGCGGCGCTTGCCGTAGTCATGCAGCACGCGCGCGACCAATTCTTTGCCCGTGCCGCTTTCCCCGTTGATCATCACGGTCAGATCGCTCTGCGTGAGGCGCGCCAGGACGCGGTAGATGTCCTGCATCGGCAATGAGCGGCCGATCAGCGGCAGTTCGTCGACGTCGCGCTCGCTATTGGTCGTCTGGCGTTTGCGGGTTGGCTCGGAAAGCGCGCGTGAAACGACGGCGACGACCTCGCTAAGGTCGAACGGTTTCGGCAGATATTCGAAAGCGCCCTTCTCTGCAGCCGTCAGCGCCGTCATCAGCGTGTTCTGCGCGCTCATGACGATGATCGGAAGGTCGGGCCTGAGCTTCTTGATGCGCGGAATGAGATCGAAGGCGTTCTCGTCCGGCATGACGACGTCGGTGATGACGACGTCGCCTTCGCCTTGGCTGACCCAGCGCCAGAGCGTCGCCGCATTTCCCGTCGCGCGCGGTGCAAATCCGGCGCGTGCCAAAGCCTGATTGAGCACCGTGCGAATGGCGGTGTCATCGTCGGCGATGAGAACGGTGCCTCTAGCCATCAAGCCTCTCTCGGCGTTGGCACTGCGCTAATCCGCGATCGCTGCATCGGCAGCAGCACACGGAAGGCGGTGCGTCTAGGTTCGCTTTCACACTCGATGATGCCGCCGTGGTCGGCGATGATCTTGGCGACGAGCGCCAGTCCGAGGCCGCTGCCCGACACCTTGGTGGTGACGAACGGATCGAAGAGATGCGGCTTCAAATGTTCGGCGATGCCGCAGCCGTTGTCCTCGATCTGGATCATCAGGGGCAGGCTGACGCGCGTATCGGAACCCGGCAGCGACAGACGAACGCCCGGACGGAATGCCGTCTGCAAAATGATGCGGCCGCCGTCGCCGTTGTTGCCTATCGCCTCGGCGGCGTTTTTTACGAGATTGAGGAAGACCTGGACGAGCTTGTCCCGGTTGCCGAGAACGCTCGGCAGCGACGGATCATAGTCTTCGATGTAGCGGACGTTACGGCCGAACCCATGCTCCGCAATCTTGCGGACGTGGTTCAGCACGTCGTGAATGTTGACGGCATCCTTGGCGAGCGGTCGCTCATCGCCGAACACTTCCATGCGGTCGACGAGCATGCGGATGCGGTCGGTTTCCGAGCAAATAAGTTGTGTCAGCGCCCGATCCTCATCGGAGAGGCCCGGCTCGAGAAGCTGGGCGGCGCCGCGAATTCCCGACAGCGGATTCTTGATTTCGTGCGCCAGTACGTCCGCCATCCCGGAGACCGAGCGCGCCGCTGCGCGATGCGTCAGCTGCCGCTCGATCATTTGCGCCATCGACCGCTGCTGCAGCATCAAAAACATATTGCGCGGCTCTTCCGGCAGCGGGCCGCCGTAGACATCGACGAGCTTGGCGCCGGAAAATCGCGGTGTCGCGACTTCGATGCCGTATTCGTTGATCGTCGCGCCTGTCGCTTGCACCTGTTCGACGAGTGCGAGCAGCGGGCAACCGAAAGCGACGATGTCGGATATATGGCTGCGCATCAGCGTCGAGGCGCTCATCGAGAAGAATATTTCCGCCGCAGCGTTGGCGAAAACGATCGTCTCGTCGTTGCCGATGACCAGAACCGGATGCGGCAAGGCGCTGAGCAGACTTTCGCAATCGACAATACCCGTCGGCGGTGCGGCTGCCGCCTGCATCTGCGATTTACGCGTCGAGGTTGCTTTGTCGCTCATGCCGTCAGAGGCTCCCGGCCCGAATAGAACGCCGCGAGGCCCGCGAGCACGCGCTGCGGCTCCAACGCCGTACAGAGCTGTGCCCGCCAAGACTTGACGGTGGCCGTGTCGGCACCACTCGACGCGAGATACCAGCCGACGTGCTTGCGCGCATTTTTAAGTCCGAGGTCGCGGCCGTAATGGGCCAACATCGCATCGAAATGTTCGAGGGCGATATCGCGCTGCTCGGCGAGGCTTGGATCGCCGGGGTCGCGTCCTGACGAAAGCGTCGTCGCGATGCGGCCCGGCATCCACGGCGCGCCGTAAGCACCACGGCCGACCATGACGCCGCGTGCACCCGACGCTTCAAGCGCGCGGCTTGCGTCGTCAGGTGAAAGAATGTCGCCATTGACGAGGACGGGAAGCGAAGTGGCGTCAACGACGGAACGGACGCCATCCCAGTCGGCGGCGCCGGTGAAGAACTGGCACCGCGTGCGGCCATGCACCGTGATGAGCTTGACGCCCTCGGCCTCAGCGCGGCGCGCCAACTCAGCCGCGTTGCGGGTCTTGTCGTCCCAACCGAGCCGCATCTTGAGCGTCACCGGTACGCTGACGGCCTGAACGACGGCGCGGATCAGCGCCTGCGCGTGATCGAGATTGCGCATCAAGGCCGAGCCCGAGAGCTTGCCCGTCACTTCCTTCGCCGGGCAACCCATGTTGATATCGATGATGCTGGCGCCTTTGGCTTCGGCGATGCGCGCGCCGTCGGCCATCCATTTCTCTTCGCGGCCGGCGAGTTGAATGATGAAGGGCGTGAGTTCGCGTCCCTCGGCTCGGCGAAGAACGTCGGCGCGGGATTTCACCAGTTCCTCGCTGGCGATCATTTCCGAGACGACGAGCGTCGCGCCGAGACGATGAGCCAAGCGCCGAAACGGCAGGTCGCTGACCCCGGACATCGGTGCCAACGCGACCGGCGGCTTTCCATTAATGATAGTTTCCAGCATACGCCCCTGCGGAAATCGTCTCTAATGCCTACAATTTGAGCAACGCAAAACTGTGCCGCGTGTTTGTGCAGACTAGGCTGGCGATTCAAATTGCGCAAGGCCCAGCGCGGCCCCTGCGGCATCCCTGCGGCCGGGGCCTGGGTTCTCGAATTGTCATCCCGGGCGAGCTCTTTGCGAGACCCGGGACCCAGTCTGCTTTCCTGGGTCCCGGCTCTCCGCTACGCTTCGGCCGGGATGACAGTTGGACGGCGGGGAACGGCGGGCCTCAATCTCCCACCGTCATCCCGGCGAAGGCCGGGACCCACGGCAGGCGTCGGCAACCTCGCACGTGCAATTTGCGCTTGGCCGCGACGCACATTCGAGAGCGCGATTGCTGCGATTTGTCGTGGATGGCCGCCTTCGCGGCCATGACGGGAAATAGGACGCGCCCGCTGAATGCGCGGCAGAAGTGCCGAGTATTGACACCGCCGCACAATCGTCATCCCGGCGGAGGCCGGCATCCTTTCAAGCCCAATATTCATTCCCTCTCCCCTGCACTTGAATGGGAGAGGGTCAGCCACTTGCTCCGGTGTTGTTGCCGCCCCTCACCCCAACCCTCTCGCCGTAAGAACGAGGCGAGGGAGTTCCGCCCTCCCCGCTTTCGCGGCCATGACGTGGGAAAGCATGCGCGGGAGGTCGGAATTGCAGACGCGGCTTTGGGAGCCTCGCTGAGACGGTTGCTATTTTCGCGGCTTCCGGCCAGGGGATGTAGCGGAAATCGCGATAGCGATTTCGCAAGTTTCTGAAGCCCCTTCGATGGAGATTGCACGTGCGCATTGCCGCCTTGATCGTCGCGGCCGGACGCGGAACACGCGCCGGTGCTGTTGGCGCCGGTCCGAAGCAATATGCCATGATCGGCGGCGCGCCTGTCCTCTGGCACACGCTCAGGGCATTCGCCTCGCATCCATCGATCAGCGACGTGCAGGTCGTCATTCATCCCGACGACATCGAATTCTATCGCGAAAGCGTCCCGGTCGGAGCAGCTAAGGTCTGGCCGCCCGTCAACGGCGGTGCGACGCGGCAAGCGTCGGTCCACGCCGGGCTCGAAGCCCTAAGCGCCATCAAGCCCGATGCGGTGCTGATCCACGATGCGGCGCGCCCGTTCATCACCGCCGAGACGATCGCGAAGGTCATCGCGGCGCTCGAAACCGCACCGGCAGCGATCGTCGCCGTGCCTCTCGCCGATACCTTGAAGCGGGCCAACGGTAACGGCACGGTTGCGGCCACCGTCGACCGTGACTCGCTGTGGTGCGCGCAGACGCCCCAAGCCTTTCGCTTCGACGTCATCCTCAATGCGCACCGTCGCGCCGCGAACGCCGATCGCGACGATTTCACGGACGATGCGGCGCTGGCGGAATGGATCGATATTCCGGTGACGCTGATCGAAGGCTCGCGCGACAACGTCAAGCTGACGACGGCCGCCGACATTACAGCTGCCGACCGCAAGCTCGTAGCCGTTTTGCAAGATAACCTCGAGACCCGCACCGGAAGCGGCTTCGACGTTCACCGCTTCACAGAAGGCGACCACGTTTGGCTTGGCGGCGTGAAAATTCCGCATACGCACAAGCTCGAAGGCCACTCCGACGCCGACGTCGTTTTGCACGCGCTGACCGACGCATTGCTCGGTGCCATCGGCGACGGCGACATCGGCCAGCACTTTCCGCCGTCGGACCCGAAGTGGAAGGGCGCGGCGTCGCGTCTGTTCCTCGAGGATGCGGGCCGGCGCATCAAGGAACTCGGCGGGCGCATCGTCAATGTCGATGTGACCGTTCTGGCGGAAGCACCACGCGTCGGTGCCTATCGTCCCGCCATGCAAGCTCTGATCGGCGAGGTGCTCGGCCTCGCCAATGACCGCGTCGGCATCAAGGCGACGACGATGGAATGCATGGGATTTGTCGGCCGCCGCGAAGGCATTGCGGCGATGGCATCGGCGACCGTGGTGCTCCCAGGCGCCAACCGATGAGCGACGACGACGAACTGCCGGATATCGAACACAATCAGGCGCTCCGGAAGACCGTGCGCACCGTCGCGGCGCTCAACCTCAGCTATTTCGGCATCGAATTCGCCGTGGCGCTCGCGATCGGTTCCGTCGCGCTATTTGCCGACAGCGTCGACTTTCTCGAAGACGGCGCCGTCAATCTGCTGATCCTGGCAGGCCTCGGCTTTTCCGCCGCGCGACGCGCCAAGCTCGGGATGGTGCTTGCGGCTATCATTCTGCTTCCGGCCATCGCGACGCTTTGGACGGCGTGGGAGAATTTTTCGACGGGCCTCGTTCCGGAAGCACTTCCCCTGACCGTGACGGGCCTCGGGGCGCTCATCGTCAATTTCGTCTGTGCGCGGATGTTGGCACCGTTTCGTACGTCCGGCGGCAGTCTGACGCGCGCGGCGTTCCTCTCCGCCCGCAACGACGTCATCGCCAATGTCGCCATCATCATCGCCGGTTTGCTGACAGCCCTCACCGCATCGCATTGGCCGGACCTGATCGTCGGCCTCGCCATCGCCGCCCTCAATGCCGGCGCGGCGCACGAGGTTTACGAGGCCGCCGTTGCCGAGCATGCCGCCGCCAAGTCTTGAGTTGTATGCGTCGAGCACAATCCGCGACGTGGCCGAAGCATAATTGCAACGGCTTTCATCGTTGACCCTGCTGGCAGAATCGCTGCATCACAGTGACAAGTGGTTGTATTGCCACGAAGCACACTAAAAAGCGCTCATACGGGAGCCGATATGAACATCATGCCCCACGCTCTCGACCGAAAACCCGACGATGCCGCGATCAGTACCATCGCCGAGATGACGGCTGAGATGTGTCTTGCCACCCGTGTGCGTCAGCTTTCACGTATCGTCACGCGCGTCTACGATGATGCCTTGCGCCCACTCGGCATCACAGCGAGCCAGTACACTCTGCTCGCCCAGCTTGCCTCGCGTGACGGAATCACTGCCGTCGAGATCGGACACGATCTCGATATCGAGAAGTCGACACTTTCGCGCAATCTCAAGCGCCTGCTGGCGCTTGGTCATATCATCATGGATCCGCCCGCCGGTCGGCGTGGCCGCGGCTTGCACCTGACGCCCAAGGGTCAGGCCGTTTTGAAGGATGCCTACCCGATATGGCAGAATGCGCAGAAGCGGACAGTCGGGGCCATGGGTTCCGACAGTCGCAACGTACTTGATGGTCTGCTTTCACATGCCGAGGTCCTAGCCGCGGCCTGATCAGCTAGGCCGTTTGCACATTCTCCTCTCTCTGGATAGCGTCACTGGGGAGTGCTTCGCCCGAAGCACTCCCCGA
>DATBRP010000074.1:0-2450 GCA_036560245.1 Hyphomicrobium sp. | reverse complement strand
CTCTTTTGTCATTCTCGTCCTCAGGGGTCTTTGTCAGTATTACCGGGCGTTCCTAGTACGGCCCTGCGCCGGATACAATTGGCAGAACAGCCCACTTGGGCTCTTCTGCGGCGCTTTTTGTCTCGGCGGCTCCGGTCTTGATAAAATTTGCTTTTGCTTCCCCAATTTGGCCGCGCGCCGCCGACCTTGAAACTTTTCGACGCCTGGCGCATCAAGCGGCAAGCCGATGAAATCCGGCTCCGGGGAACGCACCGCCCATGAGCAAGACGAAAATCGAGCGGTTGACGGCCACCGAGGCACTGATCGAGCTGGCATCCGGCCGTCTCACTTCAGAAGCCCTCGTCGCAGCCTGTCTCGCCCGCATTGGGGATCGCGACGAAGCCGTCGGAGCCTGGACGCATCTTGATTCTGATCGCGCACTGAACGCCGCTCGCGCCATCGATGCGCGCCGCGCTCGTGGTGAGCCGCTGCCGTCGCTTGCCGGTATCCCGATCGGCATCAAGGACATCATCGACACCGAGGATTTTCCGACCGAGTACGGATCTCCGGTCTTCGCTGGACGCCAACCCAGCGCCGATGCTTTCATCGTAGCGCAGCTTCGAGCCGCGGGTGCCATCATTCTCGGCAAGACGGTCACGACTGAGCTCGCGTTCTTCGGCCCCGGAAAGACGCGCAACCCACACGACCTCGAGCGTACGCCGGGCGGATCGTCGTCGGGATCGGCGGCGGCCGTCGCCGACGATCAGGTGCCGTTGGCGCTCGGAACGCAGACGGCGGGATCGGTGATTAGACCCGCCTCCTATTGCGGCGCCATCGGATTCAAACCCACCTTCGGATACGTGTCGCGAGCAGGCGTGCTTGAGCAATCGGCGCCGCTCGACACCATCGGCGGCTATGCGCGTTCCATCGAAGACATCGCGCTTCTTTTCGATGCTATCGGTGGCTACGACGCTGCCGATCGCGACATGACACCCGATGCGAAGCCTTCGCTCGTGGCGGCGTTGCGCGAGCCCGCGCCGCGCGTTCCGCGATTTGCGTTCGTTCGATCCCTGGCATGGCCGCTGGCCGACGCCGCGATGAAATCCGCATTCGAGAGCTTCGCCGGGAGTTTCGGCGCCCACGCCGAAGTCGTCGAAACCGAACTCCCTTCTGATTTCGAAGGCGGCCTGCGCCTGCCGCAGATCGTACAGTTCTCCGACATCGCGAAAAATTACGGCCCGATTGCCGACGCCAATCCGGATCGCGTCTCGGCAAAACTCACGGAGACAATCGCCGAAGGGCGCTCGTTTTCCGCCGCCGACTACGCTGCGGCCCGCGCCGATCAAGAACAGCTTTACGAGGCACTGAAGCCGATCCTCGCCAATCACGACGCCATACTGACTCCAGCCGCGACGGGCCCGGCGCTCGTTGGTCTTGGCGGCACCGGCAGTCCGATGTTCAACGCGCTTTGGACCTATCTCGGCATGCCGTGCATTTCATTGCCGCTGCTCGATGTCGAAGGCCTTCCCGTCGGAGTGCAACTCGTCGGCGCGCGCGGCAGCGACACGAGCCTCCTCCGCGTCGCCAACTGGCTGATGCAAGAGCTTCCTCGCACCACCTGACAGTATCGAGAGCAGCTCTCAGTCCATCCATGGTCCCAAATAACACTGTTTGAGGGCGCGACTCTGGATGGCCGGGTCAAGCCCGGCCATGGAGTGGAGGGAGGCGACGAGGGTTGTAGCACGGTGAGGTGCCGGGAAGCCGGCATCCCCTTCTACGTCATGGCCGCCCTCCGAGGCGGCCATCCAGGGCAAAGCGACGGATCGCCGAAAAGACCAAAAGCAAAATGGCCGGGACGAAGCCCGGCCATGACGTGTACGTGTGTGTCGGAAGATTACGCCAGCTTGAACGGCATCTCTTTGCCGGCGAAGAACGCGTCGATATTGTCGAGCGATTCAAAGCCCATCTGATTGCGCGCTTCGATCGCAGCCGACCCGAGGTGCGGGAACAGGAACGTGTTCGGCAGGTCGTAATAGCCCTCGTTGATCTTCGGCTCGCCGGCGAAAACATCGAGACCGGCATAGGCCAAGCGGCCCGACTTCAACGCCGCGATCATGTCCGCGTCATTGACGAGATCGCCGCGCGCCGTATTCACGACAATGGCGCCCTGCGGCATCTTCTCGATTGTCGCCTTGTTGAAGAAGCCGCGCGTCTCCGGCGTCGACGGAGCATTGATCGAGAAAAACTGTGAGACCGACAGCAGGCTGTCTAGACTATCGTGATACGTGGCGTTGTACTTCGCCTCGACCTCGGGCTTCGCCCGATAGATGTCGTAGTAGTGAATTTCCATGTCGAAGCCGCGCGCACGCTGCGCCAGCGCCTGACCGATCTTGCCGAAGCCGTAGATGCCGAGCTTCTTGCCGTCGAGCCGCTGACCGACGAGTTGCAGCGGCTGCCAGCCGGGCCATGAG
>DATBRP010000073.1:0-10284 GCA_036560245.1 Hyphomicrobium sp. | reverse complement strand
GCGTTTGCTGGCGTCGGATTCAAGCGCGATTGCTTTTGAAGCGGCCGGCCCGACGTTCGGTGTTCCTGGTGCGCTGACGGAGATCGTGGCCCGCATGAAGCCGAGCTTCGTCGTGGCGCGCTTCGGCGGCTCGGCTTTGGCGGATGGCCGTGAGCTTGCGCGGGCTTCGGCTGCTACGCGTGCGCCGATCCTGTTGGTGCGGTGAGAGCCTTTATCGGCCGCTCGACTATTTATGCGGGCGGAAAAATGATTTTGGGATCGGGTTCGCCGATGACGGACAGATCGCGGCCCTCGTAGTCGACGGCGAGCAGTACGTGGCGGATGGTTTCGATCCGGGCGTGGCGCTGATCGTTGGCTCTGACAACCGTCCACGGCGAGATGATGGTGTTGGTAAAGCGGAACATCTCAACCTCGGCGAGCGTGTATGCGTCGTATTTCGACAGCGCCGCAATATCGACGTCCGACAGCTTCCATTGCTTCAATGGGTTTTGCCGCCGCTCGTGGAAGCGCTTCAGCTGCATTTCCCGGCCGATGGTCAGATAGAATTTGAAAAGCTTGATGCCGTCGCGGACGAGCAGGCCCTCGAACTCCGGCGCTTCCCGCAGGAACGTAGCAAGCTGATCTGGTGTACAGAAGCCCATGACACGTTCGACGCCGGCGCGATTGTACCAGGAGCGGTCGAAGAGCACGATTTCGCCGGCCGTCGGCAAGTGCACGGCGTAGCGCTGGAAATAGAGCTGGCCGCGCTCGGTTTCGGTTGGCTTGGTGAGCGCGACGGTCCGTGTATGGCGTGGGTTCATGTGCTCGTTGAAGGCTTTGATGCACGAGCCTTTGCCGGCGCCGTCGCGGCCTTCGTAGAGGCAAAGCAAGCGGCCTCCGGTTCTGAGATTGTGCTTTTGCAGCTTCGCGAGTTCGATCTGAAGCGCGAGCAACTGCTCGTCGTAGAGCTCGTGCTTCATGCGCTTGTCGTAGGGATAGCCTCCCGACCGCATCGCCGCGTCTTCGATTTCCTTCGGGAGCTTTGGTGCGTCGAGCGAAAAGCCGTGCGGCAGCGCCGACGTTTGCTTCTTCGCAGGCGGGGTGCCTTTGGCAAGCGGATCGGCGACGACCGTGGCGGCTTCATCGCGAAGTGGCGAAGCGTTTGCCGCCTCTTTCTTAGTCTTTTCCTTCGTCTTGCCTTTTGTCATGGATCGGCTCCGAGCGCCTTCGACGGCCGGGCGAGGCTAGCATAAAGGATCGAGGCCGCAGCGAAGACGGGCGACAGGGTTAGTTCTTTGCCGGCATAGGCAATAAGAAAAGCCAGCAGACGCCCCCGCGCGCTGCTGGCTTTCCGTGATCCACTGGCCTTGCCCCCCGGCCGGCCGGCGGATGAATGTCAAACCCGCTGTTTCGGGTCCGCGGCTGCAAGTACGGTCGAAGCGATGGCAGTCGCCGGCGTTTCGACGTCGACACGTTCGCGGCGGCGCGGCGCAACGGGCTGGAACGCGCGTCGGGCATGAACCTCGCAGTACGGAAGCAACGGCACCTTGTTGCGGCCGCAGAAATGGAATTCCGCCGTCTGCGGATCGCCGATCGGCCAGCGACAGCTGCATTCGGTCAGCGTCTGGATCGTCTTGCGCTCGGCGAGCGGAATTTCAATCTCTTCCGCCGGCGGCACGTAAGCGTCGGCGTCGGTATAGAGAGCGCGAACGGCGGGGTTCCCCACCTGCGCGAAGCGCGGCTTAACCGGCCTTTTGGCGTTCGCCATCCGGGTGCGCGGACGGTGCGTTTTCATCCGCGACGTCGTCGCCCGGCCGGAAAGTCCAAGCCGGTGCACCTTTCCGATGACCGCATTACGGGTCACGCTGCCGAGGCGTCCAGCGATTTGACTGGCGCTAAGTCCTTCAGACCAGAGCCTCTTTAAAAGATCCACGCGCTCATCAGTCCACATGCGTCGTATCCCTCTCGAGCCGCAACAGCGGCGGTGCACCCCCCGGTGCCCGCTAAACCACGGCCGAAAGCGAGGCCCACGCGCGCGCTGTCGGAAGACGGCGCACGGCGTGGGACGACGGTCCCAACCGGTTACAAACGCAGAAACTTAAGGAGACGCGGAACATACGCGCGACAAACACGGGCAGCGCATACAAGCGACCGCCCAGGCGCGGCTGGGACCGATACACGAACGAGCAGTGGCACCTCAGCGCCGCCATATCTCGTGGCCCAACAAGGGGAAATTACAACATGCTGAATCCCGCCTACAAGCCAGAGCTTTAATCTCGGGGGTATTGACAGGGAGACGTGGCGGGCCTGCCACAGACGATTCGCGACCGGGGATATGTCCGAATTGCCTGTTTGCGCCGCCCGATTTCAACCACCGGGTTGTGGCATCCGCAATTCCTCCCGTAACTCGGCGCGATATCCGGCCATTCGTTGACAGCTGAATAGCCAACGCGTATCAATAGTTGTGTTCGGGCCGCCTAAGTGGGCGGCTTTTTGATTTTCCGCCTGGGGTTATCCACGCACATGTCTACTTCCCCCGCCGCGCTGGGGAAAAAACCCGGCCTCCCCTCCAAGCCGGTCGAGGCATCGACGGCCGTGATGGGCACGTATGGCCGCCAGAACATCGTCTTCGTTCGCGGCGAAGGATGCTGGCTGATCGCCGAAAACGGCGAACGTTATCTCGACTTCGGATCCGGCGTTGCGGTCAATTCGCTCGGCCATGCTCATCCTCAACTCGTCGCGGCGCTGAAGGCGCAAGCCGAGAAGCTCTGGCACACGTCGAACCTCTACCGTGTCGAGGGGCAGGAAGCGGTCGCGGAGAAGCTGACGCAGCTGACGTTTGCGGAACGGGTGTTCTTTTGCAACTCGGGCGCGGAAGCCTGCGAAGGCGCGATCAAGATCGCGCGCCGCTATCATTATGTATCCGGACGGCCGGAGCGGTATCGGATCATCACGTTCCGTGGCGCCTTTCACGGCCGCACGCTGACGACGCTCGCCGCCGCCGGTAACGAAAAATATCTCGAAGGCTTCGGCCCTGAGGCGGAAGGCTTCGATCACGTCGATTTCGACGATCTGACTGCTGCCGAGGCGGTAATCGGGCCGGAGACGGCGGCGATCATGCTCGAACCGATTCAGGGCGAGGGTGGCGTTCGTGCCTTTTCGCCCGAGCACATCAGGGCTGTGCGGGAGCTGTGCGATAAGCACGGCCTGCTGCTGGTGCTGGATGAAGTGCAGACCGGCGTCGGCCGTACGGGAAAGCTGTTTGCCCACGAGTGGGCCGGCATAACGCCGGATGTGATGGCGATTGCGAAGGGCCTCGGCGGAGGTTTCCCCGTTGGAGCAGTGCTGGCGACGGCCGAGGCCGCGAAGGGCATGACGCCCGGCACGCACGGATCGACGTTCGGCGGCAATCCTTTGGCGATGGCCGTCGCATCGACGGTGCTCGGCATCGTTTCGGAACCGGATTTTCTCGAAGCGGTGCGGACCAAGGCGCTGCATTTGAAGCAAGGTCTTTCGGGCCTGAAGGACCAGCACGCCGACGTCGTCGAAGATGTTCGCGGCTCGGGGCTGCTGATGGGGCTCAAGCTCAAAAGCCGCGTCACGCCGGCGCAGGTCGTCACCGCGGCTGCCGAGGAAAAGCTGCTGATCGTCGGCGCTGGCGACAATAGTATTCGCCTCCTGCCGCCTCTCGTCGCCTCGGACAAGGAAATCGCGGAAGCCACGCAAATTCTATCGCGCGTGCTGTCGCGTGTTTCGCGCGAGGTCCGCTAATGCTGAAAAAAGCTCCGACTCTCATGACCGCCAAACAGTCCCCCCGGCATTTCCTCGACATTGCCGATCTCGACGCCAAGACGCTGCGCAAGATCATCGACACCGCGCATGCCATGAAGCGCGCCGGAAAACGCGTGCCGGCAGAGTTTCGCCCGAAAGGTATCGAAGACGCCGTTCTTGTGCTGATCTTCGAAAAGCCGTCGACGCGGACGCGTGTGTCGTTCGATATCGCGATGCGCCAGCTTGGCGGCGGCGCGCTGACGCTCAACCACACCGATCTGCAATTGGGACGCGGTGAATCGGTCGCCGATACGGCGCGCGTGCTATCGCGTTATGCCGACGGCATCATGATCCGTGCCAATGCACACGCGACGCTTGCCGAACTGGCGCGCCATGCCACGATCCCGGTCATCAACGGGTTGACGGAGAAGAGCCATCCCTGTCAGGTAATGGCCGACATTCAGACGTTCGAAGAGCACCTAGGTCCGATCAAGGGCCGCACGATCTCCTGGGTTGGCGACGGCAACAACGTCGCCGTATCGTGGATGCATGCGGCGGTGCGCTTCGATTTCACCTTGAAGCTCGCCTGTCCGAAGCCGCTCTTTCCGGAGGCCGAATTCATCGATTGGGTGCGCCGGGAAAAAGGCAAAGTCGAAATCGGTACCGATCCGATCAAGGCGGTGGCAGGTGCGGACTGTGTCGTCACCGACACCTGGGTGTCGATGGGACAGTCCGATGCCGCCCAACGCAAGAAAATGCTGGCTCCCTACGCCGTCGACGCCAAGCTGATGAGCAAGGCGAACAAGAACGCGATCTTCATGCATTGTCTGCCTGCGTATCGTGGGCACGAAGTGAGCGAAGACGTGCTCGAAGGGCCGCAATCGGTCGTTTTCGACGAAGCCGAGAACCGGCTGCACGCGCAAAAGGCCATACTTGCCTGGTGTTTCGGCGGCTAATGGCAGGAGCAGCGGCCGATGCCTGTTGATCCACAACCGGCTGCGCGGGTGCCATCCGATGACAGCGTCGTCGTGTTTCGCACGCAAAGATCAAACGTTCGTGGCCGCGTCGTGCGTCTTGGCAAGACGCTCGACGCCATCGTGACGCCGCACGCGATGCCCGATGCTCCGAGCCGATACCTGTCGGAGGCACTGGCTCTCGCGGCGCTCTGCGGCTCGGCGCTTCCCGACGGCGGCAATCTCAATCTGCAGACGCGGTCGGACGGGCCGGTGTCAATTCTCGTCGCCGATTATGCAGCACCCGGACGGCTCAGAGGCTATGCGCGCTTCGATGCGGCAAAGCTCGCCGAGGGCAAAGTGGAAGCGGCGCGATCCGGCGTTGGCGGACGGCTCGGCGACGGGCATCTCGCCATCACACTCGACGCTGGTCCCGGTGAAGAGCGTTACCAGGGGGTTTTGGCATTCGAAAACGCGCCGCTCGCGGCAACGACTGCCGCCTATTTCGAACAGCGCGAGGCCATGCCGACGTTCATTCGTCTTGCGGTCGCTGAACATTTCGTCGGTACGCGTCAGGCGGCGGCAACGGAGCCGCGCTGGCACCGGCGTGCAGGCGGTTTGATGGTGCAAAGCGCGACTGCTCAACGTGACGGTGCCGACGAGGAGGCTGCCGAAGACTGGCGGCGCGTCGAGATGCTTGCCGCGACCGTCGAGGATCACGAGCTGCTCGATCCGGAATTATCGATCGAACGGCTGCTGCTCAGGCTTTTTCACGAGGAAGCAGTGGCGGTCGAGCGGGTGATCCCGATGTCTTCGTTCTGCCGCTGCAGCCGCGAGAAGGTCGAAAACGTGCTGTTGGCGTTTGGCGCGAGCGAGCTTTCGGACATGCTCGACGAGAGCGGGAAGATCGTCGTCACGTGCGAGTTCTGCACGTCGCGCTATTCGTTCTCGCTCGATGAGCTGAAAAAGGCGGCGGGCTAAGGCTTTTCGCTCGGCTCCGGGCGGCCGGGGCAAGCCCGGCCATGACGTGGGGTGGTTTGGAGCAAGGGTTTTTGAACGCGCGCCTCGCTTGATGGGGCTAGCCGACGACGTTGTTCCGGCGTTACCGGTTATCGAAGACCGCCGTTTGCAACTTTGCCTTGCTCGCCGCCCGCCTCGCGCGGGTCGCTGTTCTGAGGCTTGGTGCCCGAGACATCGTACTCCGTCTTCGAGCGGGCGCTGGCGATCTGCGAGCCGTCGAGTTTGCAGCTGCCGGATTTGTCCATCAGAACGAAAGCAGGATTCGGCTTATCGACGAATTCGGAGCGTGTGACTTTGCCATCGCCGTTGGCGTCGTAGTAGCGCAAGTCTGCCGTCTCGAAGAGGCGATCGACTTTCACGAGGTTTGCCCACTCGTTGGAGTCGAGCGAATCATCGTGATCCGCATCGGCGCCGTTGAAGAGGTCTTCGGCGTAGGACTTCCATTCGTTGCAGGTCACGACGTTGTCGTGATTGGTGTCCCAGCTTCCGGCGGCTTGCAGAAACGCGCGATCGACGTCGGAGAGGGTCTTCGGCGCAAACGGATTGATCGAGCCGATCGAAGGCATTGGGGCTGTCGAACACGCCGACAGTGTGAGCCCGGTGATCATGGCGCAGACGACGGAAGATGCAGTTTTGAAGCGCATGGACATGGAACCGTCTCTGGATGACATGAAGCTCGGTAGCTGGGCTGAATTGGTACCCCAAACACTGCGTCGATTGCGCGGCAGGGTCAGAAAAAAGCGGTGGGTGGATGCGTATGTGCTCGTTATGTCGCACGCATGTCACAGGCTGCGTCGAAGTCGATAAAGCATTGCTAGGACTGAATAATTTTTGCAAGTCCGGTCGTTGGTCGGACAAAACGTGGCCGCGCGGGTTGTCCGCGATCCACATTAAGCATCATGTCTCGGCCCAGTCTCCTAGCCGCTTAAGAAATCCCATGCACTTGGCGATCTCGCTTTCGGCGATCCATTCGTCGGCCGTGTGCGCCTGGGCGATGTCGCCGGGGCCGCAGACGACGGACGGCGCGCCCGCGTCCTGGAACAGCCCGGCTTCGGTTGCGTAGGACACGGTGTGCGTCTCGTTCTGGCCGGTGAGTTTTAACGCCAGTGCCACGACGTCTGACTCCCGGTCGGCGCCGAAGGGCGGCACGGAGTTGGTCCGCACGATGGAGATATCGGCCTCCGGGGCCACGGCACGCATCTCCGGCAGACATTGGCTTTCGGCGAAGCGGCGCAATCGTCCTTCGATCGCATCCAAGTCGAGGCCGGGCAAGGCGCGAACCTCGAAGCCGAACGTGCAGGCGATCGGAATGATGTTCGATGCGGTTCCGCCTTCGAGCTTGGTAACTTGCAGCGTCGGATAGGGAGGATCGAACCGTGTATTGCGCGCCGTTCGCTTCAGTTCGTCTTCGATGCGTTCCAATTCGGCGATCAGGCGCGCGGCGTAGGTGATGGCATTGACGCCGAGGGGCGCCATGCTCGAGTGCACCGCACGGCCCTTGACCTCGACCTGCCAACGCACCGGCCCCTTGTGCGCATCGACCACCTGCATGCTTGTCGGCTCGCCGACGATGACCATGCGGGGTTTGGGCAATCCTTTACCGAGCTCGGCAAGCATCGGGCGCACACCGACGCAGCCGATCTCTTCATCGTAGGAAAAGGCGAAGTGGATCGGCGTTTTGAGCTTGCGGCGATTGAAATCGGGCACGGCCGCGAGGATCGACGCCAGGAATCCCTTCATATCGGCTGTGCCGCGACCGTAGAGCTTGCCGTCTGCGGCGCGCAGCGTGAACGGATCACTCGTCCAGGTCTGTCCGTCGACGGGGACGACGTCGGTATGTCCGGACAGCGCTACGCCGCTTTTGCCCTCGGGGCCGATGGTCGCGTAAAGGGATGATTTCTCGCCGTCGCTGCTTGCGACCCGGCGGGATACGACGCCGTGCTGCAGGAGGTAGTCTTCGATGAAGGCGACGATGCCGAGATTATTGCGGTGGCTCGTCGTGTCGAAGGCAACGAGACGAGCGAGCAATTCCGACGGCGTATAGATCGGACCTTGCGCGTTACTCATCTCCTGCGTGCCGCCGTCAATTCATGCTGCGTCGAGTATAGGGACTATCGAGCGAGAACGCGGGAATGGCGACATCGAACAGCTGGCCAGCCTCGTCCGTCATCTGATAGCTGCCGACCATGATGCCCTGCGGCGTCTTCAACGGGCAGCCCGATGTGTAATTGAACGATTTGCCGGGCGGGATCACAGGCGTCTGTCCGATGACGCCGGGGCCGCGCACTTCCTCGGTGTGGCCGCGCGCGTCCGTAATGCGCCACATGCGCGACTTGAGCTGAACGGCTTCGCTGCCGTCGTTGCTGATCTCGACGGCATAGGACCAGACGAAATGGCCGTCCTCCGGCGACGATTGTTCCTCAATGTATTGCGGCTCGACGCGAATACGGATGCTCCGCGTAACGGCCTCATAAGGATGAACGGCGGCGGCCGCAGCGGCAGCACGCGCGTTGCGCTTCGACGTCGATGAAGGTGTGTTCTTGCTCATCGGTCCCCGTCAGCCCTTGGCCGCCTTGACTGCGTTTGACAGATCGTCCGCCAAATCTTCGACGGCTTCAAGTCCGATCGAAAGACGGATCATGCCGTCGCTAATCCCCAATTCGGCGCGTTGCGCCGGTGTCAGCTTGAAGTGCGTCGTCGTCGCAGGGTGCGTGACAATGCTTTTTGCATCTCCAAGATTGTTCGAAATGAGGATGAGGCGCAGTGCGTTCAGACATTGAAACGCCGCCTTTTTTCCGCCTTCAACCTCGAAGGCGATCATCTGTCCGCCGCCCGGCATTTGCTTTTTGGCAAGCGCCGCCTGCGGATGATCGGCGCGGCCGGGATAGATGACGCGCGATACGCCTTTCGATCCGGCGAGCAAATCGGCAATTTTCGCCGCGGTCGCGCATTGCGCCTGAACGCGAACCGGCATCGTTTCCAAGCTCTTGAGCATGACCCAGGCGTTGAACGGGCCGAGCGACGGTCCCGTCTGACGAAGCCAGTCCTGGACATATTTCGTGATGAAGTCCGTCGAACCGAGAACCGCGCCGCCAAGGACGCGGCCCTGGCCGTCGATGTGCTTGGTTGCCGAATAAACAACGACGTCGGCGCCAAGCGCGAGCGGCCGCTGCAGCATCGGCGTCGCGAAGACGTTGTCGACGACGGTGATGATACCCTTCTCGCGGCCGATCTTGCTCACGCCGGCGATATCAACGAGTTCGAGGTTCGGGTTCGACGGCGTTTCGAAAAAGAACATCTTGGTGTTCGGGCGGATGGCGTCGCGCCAAGCGTCGAGGTCGCGGCCATCGATCAGCGTCGAGGTGATGCCGAAGCGGGCGCAAATTGTCTCGATGACGTTACGGCAAGAGCCGAACATGGCGCGTGCAGCGACGATATGATCGCCGGTTTTGACGTACGACAGGATCGCGGCCGTGACGGCGGCCATGCCGGTCGCGGTGACGCGGCAGTCTTCTGCGCCCTCGAAAATCCTCAGGCGGTCCTCGAACATCGAAATCGTCGGATTGCCGAAGCGGGTGTATTGAAAGCCCGGATCTTCCTGCTTGAAGCGGCCTTCGGCCTGTTCGGCGCTATTGTAGACGAAGCCTTGGGTCAGATAGAGCGCTTCGGCCGTCTCGCCGTATTGCGATCGCGTGATGCCGCCGTGGACAAGTACGGTTTCTGGCCGCCAGTTGGATTCGGCAGATTTTCGCTCGTCGTTCGCCATGAGAAGCAAGCCTTTCGCGCCAACAAAAAACCCGGCGTCCATAAGCGCCGGGCGTTGAGGGCGGGCGCGGGAAACCGGGAGCGCACACGGCCTCTTTAGCGACTTCTTTAACGTGGCTGCAAGCCGGCCGGCCAAAGGACCACGGAACTATCGGGAATTAGCCCCGCCGCTTGTTGGCGTCAAGGGGAGCGAGTCGAGGGGCATAGCGGGGGCAATTGTGCGGCATGGCAACGGTGCGAACCCCCTTGGCGCAAAGGCGGCGCTCATTTAGACCGGGATCAAAGGGCGAAAATCACAGATGGCGAAAGCAGAAAAGATCATTGCGGCGTCGAAGCGTCGCGACCAAACGGCGGGGATCGTTCCGTCGCAAGCGATCAAACGGATGATCGCTTCAGGTCAAATCGTGCTTTCCGAGGCTGCCGCAGAAACGCAAGTGCAGCCCGCAAGCCTCGATCTGAGACTTGGTCCCGTGGCCTACCGTGTTCGCGCGAGCTTTCTGCCGCGGCCCGGAAGCCGGGTTCAGTCGAAACTCGATGATCTCGGATTGCATACAATCAGCTTGAGCCAGGGCGCCGTTCTGGAAACGGGCTGCGTCTATATCGTGCCGCTGCTCGAAAGCCTGGCGCTACCGCCCGATATCGAAGCCTCCGCCAATCCGAAAAGCTCGACGGGGCGTCTTGATGTCTTCACGCGCGTCATCGCCGACGGCGTCGGAGCTTTCGACCAAATCCCGCACGGCTACGCCGGGCCGCTGTTCGCGGAGATTTGCCCGCAGACGTTCCCGATCGTTGTCCG
>DATBRP010000072.1:0-9362 GCA_036560245.1 Hyphomicrobium sp. | reverse complement strand
GTTCAGCACATAGTGAACCACGACGTCTTTCGAGCCCGGATGACCGATGCCGAGACGCACGCGTTTGTAATCGTTTTCGATATGTGCCGAAATCGAGCGCAGGCCGTTATGCCCGGCATTGCCGCCGCCGGCCTTGACCTTGACCTTGCCGGGCGTGAGGTCGAGCTCATCGTGAAAAACGTAAACGTCCGATAGCGGAATTTTCAGAAAGCGCTGCGCCTCGCCGACCGAGCGGCCGCTTTCGTTCATGTAGGTTTCGGGTTTCAACAGAACGACGCGGTCCGTGCCGATCGTGCCTTCCGAAACGAAGCCCTGAAATTTTTTGCGCCAGGGAGTGAAGCCGTGTCGCTCGGCAATGCGCTCGACCGCCAGAAAGCCGATGTTATGGCGGTTGGCGCGATACTTCTCACCGGGATTTCCGAGGCCGACGAAGAGCTTCATCGTTAGACTCTTTTCATTGCGCCCGGCGACTCGCGTTCCGCGAGCCGGCCGCCGGGCACGGGCCCCAGCGGAGAGCCCGGCGCGATCGAAAAACCGCGCCGGGTCGTGATCTTCTTACTTCTTCGCGGCGGGCTTCGCAGCCGGTGCAGCGGCCTTGCCGGCAGGCGCGGCGGCGGCTTTGCCTGCAGCAGCGGCGGGAGCCGCTTTTGCGCCAGCGGCGGCAGCAGGTGCAGCGCCCTTGGCGTCGGCGGCAGGCGCGGCTGCGGCGTCGGTCGTAGCAGCTGCGGCCTCGTCGTCGCCCTTCAGCGCGCCGGCGATCGTCGCGATCGTGAAATCGCGGTTCTTGATCACGGGCGAGACGCCTTCAGGCATCGTCACGGCGGAGATATGAATCGAGCGGCCGATTTCGAGCCCTTCGAGGTTGACGTCAAAGAAGCGCGGAATCTTATCGTAGGGCGCAAAGACTTCGACGTCGTGGCGCACGATATTCAGAACGCCGCCGCGCTTCAGACCGGGCGACAGCGTTTCGTTGACGAAATGCATCGGGATCGAAACACGGATGACACCGTCCTTGCCGACGCGCTGGAAATCGACGTGGAGCGGCGTGTCGCGAACGGGATCGACCTGCACGTCGCGGGCGAGCACGATGTGTTTCTTGCCTTCGACGTCGAGCTCGATAGCGGTCGAGGTGAAGTGGCCTTTGAGGACCTGCTTCCACAGCTCGTTGTATTCGAGGCTGATCGTTTCCGGGGTTTCTTGATTGCCGTAAATGACGGCGGGCACATTTCCATCGCGGCGAGCTTGGCGTGCGGCCCCCTTGCCGGCACGCGGGCGCGCCGTAGCCTTGAGCGAGATCAGCTCAGACATGGCATCGTCTCCGAGTGTTAGGGCTCCCCTGCCTATCAGAAGAGCCAAAAGCCGCTAGCCGGCCTCCAAGGGTGCCGTGCGGCGTCTCAGGAATGTCTTCTTGAGATGGCGGGTGTATACCTGGGGTTGACCAAACGCGCAATGCTTCGGGGGCGCGGACAATAGCCCCAGCAACACGTGGCCGGACTGGAAAGTTGCCCCGAAAATCAGCATATTACGTTTAAGCATCATTCGAACGTACGAATTTGACCCCAAAGATGGGTCCGGAGACGCCCCAGCCTATGGCTCAGAAGCCTACCAAGCGCCGCAGCGCGGCCGATCAGGACAAGATCATCGTCGAAGCGCTGCGAGGTGTTGGCCGCCCCGTCAGCGCCTACGAACTCATCGAACAGGTACGCGGCAAGGGCGTCAGCGCCCCGCCGACTGTCTATCGGGCACTGCAGAGGCTGATCGAAGACGGCCTTGCGCACCGTCTCGAAAGCCTCAACGCTTTCGTCGCTTGCGAACACCCGCATCACCACGGCAAGGCCGCTTTCGCGATCTGCGACGCCTGCGGCACGGTGAAGGAGTTCGACAGCCCGGCCGCCGTCAAAAGCCTTCAGACCTGGGCGAGCAAGAACGACTTCAAAGTGCGCTCGATGACGATGGAGCTTCGCGGCCGCTGCGCTCAGTGCATGTCGGGCGGCACGGAGTAATAGCGGCGCTCCTGGCTTTCCGTCTGCTTCTGAATTGAATGCGAAGCCCGAGCGGCGTTCTCAGTAGAACAGGCTCGACACGCTCTCTTCCCGGCTCGTGCGCAAGATAGCCTCGCCGATCAACGGCGCGATCGAGATGACGCGAATGTTCTTCGCGGCTTTGATGGCTTCCGTCGGCAGGATCGAATCCGTGATGACCAGAGACTTCAGCCGCGAGCTTTGAATGCGGCTGACGGCACCGCCCGACAACACGGCATGAGAAATATAGGCGGAGACTTCGGTCGCGCCGTTCTTCAACAAGGCTTCCGCAGCGTTCACCAGCGTGCCGCCGGAATCGACGATGTCGTCGATCAGGATGCAGCGTTTGCCATCAACTTCGCCGATGACGTTCATCACTTCGCTCTCGCCCGGACGCTCGCGGCGTTTGTCGCAGATGGCGATCGGTGCGCCGATGCGCTTGGCCAGCGCGCGCGCTCTGACGACGCCGCCGACGTCGGGAGAAACGACCACGACATCTTCCGTGCTGCCGAAGTTATCTTCGATATCTCGCGTCATCACCGGAGCGGCGAAGAGGTTGTCGGTCGGGATGTCGAAGAAGCCCTGAATCTGGCCGGCGTGGAGATCGAGCGTCAGCACGCGATTGGCGCCGGCGCGCTCGATGAGGTTGGCGACAAGTTTTGCCGAGATCGGCGTCCTCGGTCCCGGCTTGCGGTCCTGCCGGGCATAGCCGAAGTAGGGAATGACGGCCGTGATGCGCCGCGCTGACGAGCGCTTCAGCGCATCGATCAGGATCAAGAGCTCCATCATATTGTCGTTGGCCGGAAACGATGTCGATTGAATCACGAACACGTCCTGACCGCGGACGTTCTCCTGAATCTCGACAAAGATTTCCATATCGGCGAAGCGCTTCACCTGACCTTTGGTCATCGGCAGCTTCAGGTGCGCGCAAATTGCATCGGCGAGAGGCCGGTTGCTGTTTCCCGCGACGATTTTCACGTCGAGCTTTCCCCGGCCATCTGCGTTTCGAGCGTCGTCACCTTTGGCATCGAAAGGCATGTCCGTTCCAAAACTTTGCTGCGTGCCCGGCTTGTAGCAATTGGGCCCGGACGTTTCAACTGTCCGAGCCCTAAATCGCTATGGCGGCTTATTCCGCTATGGATTTGCTTAATTTACGGCTTTTGCCGGCAGCAACTTGATAATGCCTTGGGCAGCCGCAGCCGCCGCGGCATCAGCTGTCTTGCCCCAAGAGCCGTCGAGCGAGCCCTGCGGCACTTCATTCTTCTGCGAGACCGTTCCGAGTTTCTTGCCGGCAGGATCGATGACGTTCCAGTCGATCTGGATCGGCTGCTTGCCGTCCTTGCTCAGGCCCATTGCGACCTTGCCCTCGACCTTGTAGGCGCGGATGTCAGGCGAAGTCGCGAGATTGAGGCCGTTCTTCGAAAGCTCACGCTGGATGGCCGTCGTCAGCGCGCTGCTGCCGTCGCCCGGTGCGCCCGTAACCAGCGGCACTACGGCCGTGATGGGCCCGGACGTTGCAATGCTGCCGGTCGTCGGCGACATCGGCGCATTCGACGCCGTGGTGTACGCGGCCTTGGTGGTCGAAGGCGTAGCGCCAGTCTGCATGCCCGACGACGTCATCGGGGAGGCGTTGGAGGCGACGACGCTACCGCTACCAGGAAGCCAGCTCGCAATCTGCTTCGCCGTCTTGTCGGCGATGCTTTTAACGACTGTTGGTGTGACCGCGGCCCACGGATCTTTGCCGCCGCCCGCGACGACTTCCTCGCCGGTGATGCGATGAACGCGTTTGCCGGTCTGGTCCGTCACATCCCAGATGTAGGAGATTTTAGCCTTAGAATGCTCGCGCGCGGCGACGATATAGCCGCGGAGCGTGTATTCGCTTGTCGCATTGCTGGACGTTGCGACGGTGACGCCGTTCTCGCCGATGGCAGACGACAGCGCCGTCTGCAGGTCGCGCGCTACGTTTTCAGGCGACCCGATAATGGGTGCAATCTGGATTTTGGCAGTTCGGGAGATAGCAGGGCTTAAGCTCGCCCCCCCCGATGGTGGCGCCAGCGAAGCCTGGGGAGCGGAGTTGCCACCCAGAAGATTTGTGGTTGACGAGCAACCCCCAAATGCGACGAGCGACGCCATCAGCGTCGACCCGATCACAATACGTAGCGTTCCGCGCGCACGCGTCCGAGTAGAGCACAAGGTCGTCACGTTGACGTCCCCCCTTATCCAACCGCAACTTCCCGGCGGCCGGCATTACTTTACACCGCGGCCTGAACTTCCCCCGAATACTACCGGACTGACCTTTAACCCTGTAGATCAGCCCATCTCCGCCCGTCCAGATGGCAGCTCGGCTAAAGTGTGGTCAGTTCGTTCAAACCCCGGTATTGCACGAGAGTTCCCTGTGGATTGTGCCTCTAGGCCACGACGATGGCGGAGATTTGGCGACCATAGTCGGGCTCATCCAGCTTGGTTTTACGCCGGTAGCTGAAGAAAAGCGATTCGTTCTCGCAGGTGCAGGTCGCGAGGTTAACGACACTCCCGAGCCGCGCGTCGTTGAGCCGTTGGGTCACGAAGCCGGGAAGGTCGAAGTGCGGACGGCCGGTTTCGCTGCGCCGCGCAAAGAAGCGGCCGTACTCCGGATCGCGCGATAGAAATTGCACTTCGAACTCGGGCCCGACTTCATAAGCCGCCTGTCCGATGCAAGGACCGACCGCCGCGCTGATACGCTCACGTCGAGCACCGAGGCGTTCCATTTCTTCGATCGCGCTTTCGACAATGCCACCGAGCGCGCCACGCCAACCGGCATGCGCGGCGGCGACAACCCGCGCCTCCGCGTCTGCCAAAAGCACCGGCGCGCAATCGGCCGTCAGCACGCCGACGACGAGGCCGGGCGTCGCCGAAACGACAGCGTCGGCGTGGGGAAGGGCATCGCGTGGCGGCATCTTCATAATTTCTTGCGCCGTCGTGCCGTGCTCCTGGTAGAGCGTCACGACTGCGTCGCTGTCGCCGCCAAGATGGCGGGCGACGCGGTGGCGATTTTCGAGCACCAGTCTAGCATCGTCGTTCGAGCCGAGACCGCAGTTGAGGCTGGCATAGATGCCCTGCGAAACCCCGCCTTGGCGCGTGAAAAAACCGTGCCGGATACCGGAAAGAGCTTTGAGATTTTCAGCGGCAAGAGGCGAGGGCATGCTCGGGGTCATGGCTACCTCCCTCCGGTCTGTCCAGACGACCCGGCCGTCACTGCCGCAGCGCGAAATCCCGGGAGTGGCGGCAATCCGGGTGAACGGGCAGCCAGGACTTTGAAGCGCGAGCCCATGCCGTTCGGCGCCAGGAGACGCGCAACGCCGGCTTCGATCTCGCCGGCCCGCTGCGGATTGGCAGCCATCAGCCGCGATGCCCGTTCGACGATACCGACGGCGCCGAGAAATTCCGCCTGCGTGACCGGACCGTCGAGAGCCAATCCGGCGCGATGCAACGTCGAGGCGAGATCGTAGAAATTGACGTGCACGGTAAGGTCGGCCTCGCCCGGCGACGCCAATGGCGACTCGTATTTGTGGTCGCGAACGGCCTGCAGCGTATCGCCGGCGGCGGCGACGGTGTGCCCGTAGTCAATCAGCAGCAGCACGATTGGCCCGCGTTGCATCAATGCCTGCAGGGCGTCGGCCAATTGATCGAGGCGCTGCGTTTCGATGACGGCGCCGGGCGGCGCATCCGGGAGCAATGCTTCGAAGGCCTCGCGCGGGCAATCGCCGTCGAGAGCGTCGAACTGCAAGGCGCCGGACCTGTCCAGCGATACGCCCCTGATGCACCAGCCCTTGGCTGTCTTGACCCACTGCGCGACAGGCCACGCGTCGAGGAACTCGTTGGCGAGGATGATCGCCGGAGGGGAGAACTCGTCGAGCTGGCTTCCCCATGCGATTTTGCTGCGAAAGTCGGCGAGGGTCGCGCTTTGAACTTCCGAGAGCGCTGGGCTTGCTTCGATGAGATAAGGCCGCACGGCCTCAGCAAAGCCTGGCACGACGCGAGCCGCGCGTAAGGCGTCGCGCATCATCGTCCCTCGGCCGGGGCCATATTCCGCGAGAGTGACCGTGCCCGGGCTGCCCAATACGTTTTGCCAGACGACACCCGCCCAGACACCGATCAGCTCGCCGAAAACCTGGCTGATCTCCGCCGCCGTGATGAAATCGCCGGAAGCACCGAACACGCGTTGTCTGCGATAATATCCGAAACGTTGGTCCCAGAGACATCGCGACATGTACGTTTGAATCGTCATCGGCCCGTCGCGGCGAATGCTCTCCTTGAGCTGTCGCGCCAGCGGCGTATCGCGATGCGAATTCGGATCGTCGATCACGCAGGCGCCTTTCCAGATGCCTCCGATCGGCATGCCGCCCAAACCATATAGAGGCCGAGCAGCAGCATCGGCAGGCAGTAGACCTGTCCCGCCGTGAATGGTCCGATGTTGAAAACGTTATAGGCCTCGGGCTCGCGGAATATTTCGCATATCGAACGCGCAATCGCGTACCAGATGAGCCAGATGCCGGTGACGAGACCAGGGCGCTTCAATGCCAGCATCCGGTGCGTTGCAAATCGCATGATGACCAACATCACGAGGCCTTCCAGAACTGCTTCGTAAAGCTGACTTGGGTGACGCGGCTCCGGCCCGCCGTTCGGGAACACCATGCCGACCGCGGCAGTCGTGACGCGGCCCCAGTGTTCCGAGTTGATGAAGTTTGCGATGCGGCCGAAGAAGATGCCGAACGGTACCGCTGCGCAGCAGAGGTCCATGACCGATCTGGCCGAAACCTTGAACTGGCGCGCAAAGAACAAGATCGCAAGTCCAGAGGCGAGCAACGCCCCGTGGAAACTCATGCCACCTTTCCAGACTTTGACGATCTCAGCGGGGTGGGCGAAGTAGAAATCCGGATCGTAGAGCAGAACCTGTCCGAGACGGCCGCCGATGATGACCGCAAAGGTCATGTAGAGCAGAAGGTCGTCGACCCGCTCGTTCGTCAGCGGCGGCTTATCGCCGGCCCAAAGCCTGGGGGTCGAAATCAGACGCCGAATATAGAGCCAGCCGAGCACAAGCCCCGTCAGATAGGCGATGCCATACCACTTGATCGAGATGGGTCCGTATTCGATCGCGATTGGGTCGATGTTCGGATAGGTCAAAAGGGCGAGAGGTGTCATCGATGCTCCATGCGAGGTTTCGAAATTGACCCTTCGAACCGGCTGCCGAGGTTGTTTGGGAACGCCCTCGCAATGTCAAGCACGGCCCGCGTGTGCCGTTGCCCCCCGACTTTGCGATCTTGCGGTCCAGACCCTCAGCCGCCATAGTCATGTTGAGCACTTGATCCGGTAGCGACGATGACCCAGACGACGAATAAGTTCTTCGACGACTTTGCCAAGCTGATGACCGACGCCGCGGGCGCCGCCGAGGGCGTAAAGCGGGAGACGGAAACGCTCATCCGCAGCCAGGCTGAGAAGTTCCTGCGCGATATGAATGTCGTGACCCGCGAAGATTTCGAAGCGGTCCGCGAGATGGCGCAGAAGGCGCGTCAGGAGAACGAAACGCTTGCAGCGCGTATTGCCGCGCTCGAAGCCGAAGTCGCGAAGCTGAAGCAGTGTGAAGGCGTCGTCGCGCTGACGACGCCTGCGGCATCCACAACTTAAACGATGTTGTCTACAGTTCGTGTCGCTGCGCGCGCGAGAGTGGTGCGTATGCCCGCGCTTCGCCACTTTCGCCGTGGACAAGGCTTGCTGCACCGGACCCCTTAGCTTGCGACTCGTCGGGCCGTCTGGTTTTGTCCGCCGCAGCGAAAAGACGGCGAATTTACTGATCTGACTCGCGCCGGTTCTTTCGCAGAATTCATTGCCTCGCGGCAGACTGGAGATCGATACACATGGCAGTTGCGGAACAGACTTCTGGCCGCGTCTTAAACCCGATCGATCTCATCGAGCAGCTCGCCAACGGTCACGACTGGCCGCACGAGCGCGCAAGTGACGAGGAAATGACTCTCATAGTCGCCGGAACGTGGGCCGACTATCACATCTCGATCAATTGGCGCGACGATCTCGAAGCCCTGCACCTCGCATGTGCTTTCGATTTCCGCGTTCCCGAAAATCGCCTGACGGAAATGTACCGGCTGGTCGCGCAGATCAACGAGCAGCTCTGGCTCGGGCACTTCGATCTCTGGACCCAGGAAGGGCTCGTCATGTTCCGCCACGCCCTGCTCCTGAACGGCGCCGTTGCCACGGTCCGGCAGTGCGAAGCCATGCTGAAAGCCGCCCTCGAAGGCTGCGAACGGTATTACCAGGCCTTCCAGTTCGTGGTGTGGGCGGGTAAGGAAAGCCGTGAAGCCCTTGTTTCGACGATGTTCGAGACGCAAGGGCAGGCTTAAGCCCGGCCCTGAGCCTGGCCCCCTTCGTCCAAGGTGCTGCGCGTCATGTCTTTCGTATTGGATGGCCCGGTCGTGCTTGCTGGCGCCGGCAAGATGGGCGCAGCGCTGCTATCGGGTTGGATCGAACGCGGGCTCTCGGCCCGCGACGTCATCCTTCAAGAACCCAATCTGGGCGGCGACGCGGCCGAGCTTGCCGGTAAGCACGGTCTGACCGTTGTCCCGGCCCTCGGATCGCTGCCGTCGCCGCCGTCGGTCATCGTCGTTGCCGTCAAGCCGCAAGCGATGGACACGGCGTTTCCGCCGCTTGCCCGGCACGTGGGGCCGGCGACGGTCGTCATGTCGATTGCAGCCGGCAAATCCATCGCCAGCTTCGAACGCCACTTGCCGCAAGGGACTGCCGTCGTTCGCGCCATGCCGAACACACCTGCCGCCATCGGGCGCGGCATTTCGGGCGCGGTCGCCAATCGTCACGTCACGGCCAAGCAAAAAGACCTCTGCCAAAACCTGCTCGTCGCCGTCGGCGATGTCGTTTGGCTGGACGACGAGGCGATGATTGATGCGGTGACGGCCGTGTCGGGTTCGGGGCCCGCCTACGTGTTCCTGATGACCGAGGCGCTCGCACGCGCCGGAGAGGCTACCGGGCTCGATCCCGCGACCTCTATGCAGCTGGCAAGGGCGACAGTTTCCGGCGCGGGAGAACTTCTGCGTCGTTCGACTGATGATGCCGCGACGCTACGCAAGAACGTGACGTCGCCCGGCGGCACGACGGCGGCCGCCCTCGCAGTCTTGATGCGCGATGGAAACGGTTTGCAGGATCTGATGACGGAAGCCGTGTTGGCGGCAAAAAAACGTGGCCGCGAACTCGGAAGTTGACGGGGGCTGGGAAGGTCCGTCGAATCCGGGGCTCGCGGCCATTTGTTTTCATCCCGAATGGGCTGGCGACCCACGG
>DATBRP010000071.1:0-8949 GCA_036560245.1 Hyphomicrobium sp. | reverse complement strand
CAGGAAGCGGTCACGGAGCCTGATGACGTGGCCGCCAGCATCGACAAGGTCAAAAAATCCGGCCGGAAAGCCGTGCTGCTTCGCGTCGAGGACGGCAAAGGCGATCTACGTTTCGTCGCCGTACCATTCTCGTAATGCGTGCGGTTCGTTGATTTAAACGCACGCCACACGCCAGGAGGCACACGTGTCCGAGCATCAGGGCATTCTCGATACCATTTTCGACTCGTTTTCCCCGGTTCACCCGGACGGGCACAAATTTATCGCGATCGGTGCGGTGGTCACGCTCGCGTTCTTTCTGCTCTATCCGCCACTCGGATGGATTGCGGCGCTCATCACGGCGTGGATCGTCTATTTCTTTCGCGATCCGCCGCGCGTTACGCCGCTTAGACCAGGGCTCGTGATCTCGGCGGCGGACGGGAAGATCTCGTCGATCGATAAGGTGGCGCCGCCGGCCGAACTCGGAATGGGCTCGGAAGAGCGGGTGCGGATTTCGACGTTCCTGTCGATTTTCGACGTGCACATCAATCGCGCGCCGGTCGCGGGGCGCATCGTGCGTTCGCTCTATGTGCCGGGCGCATTTTTGAATGCGGCTCTCGACAAGGCGAGCGAAGATAATGAACGCCGCATTCTTGTCATCGATACCGCGTCGGACGGCGAGATCGGCGTTGTGCAGATCGCCGGACTGGTTGCGCGGCGCATCGTGACGTTCTCGCAAATCGGCGAGACGGTCGGTGCGGGCCAGCGATTCGGGCTCATCCGATTCGGCTCCCGGGTCGATGTCTATTTGCCACCCGGAAAAGTCGCTCTCGTCAGCGTCGGGCAACGAGCGGTTGCAGGAGAGACGGTTTTGGCCGATCTTCACTCTGCGGAGCCGGAGCGGGAAGCTCGCCACGGCTAAGCGGTTTTTAGCCGCCGCAACATGTGCGTGCGCGTGGTCGAAGGAGACCTGCGATGGACCTCGATGAACCAGCCCTGGAGACAGAAACGCGGCGGCGGCGGCGGCGGTCGCTGTTCCGGCATCGGCAGGTGCCGGTGCGCATGCTGGTGCCGAACTTCTTCACGCTTCTCGGCCTCTGCGCCGGTCTGACATCGATCCGCATGGGGATCGAAGGCCGCTACGATCTGGCTCTTGCGGCGATCGTGTTCGCGGGGTGTCTCGACGGCATTGATGGCCGCATCGCGCGTTTGCTGAAGGCGTCATCCCGGTTCGGGGCGGAACTCGACAGTCTGGCGGATTTCGTGAACTTCGGCGTCGCGCCGGCTTTCCTGATTTTCAACTGGGGCCTTGGTGATCTGAAAAGCGCCGGTTGGATTTGCGTGATGATCTTTGCGCTGGCATCGGCGCTCCGTCTTGCCCGCTTCAATGCCGCGCTCGATGGCGACAAGCCGCGATGGCAATCGAATTACTTTATCGGCATGCCGACGCCGGCTGCGGCCATCGCCGTTCTGCTGCCGATCTATATCTATCAACTCGGTTTCGACGAACTCAGGACGAAGTGGGCGCTGACCATCGTGCTCGTCTACACGCTATTCATCGCGTTCATGATGGTGTCGACGATCCCGACCTATTCCGGCAAGTTGCTCGGCGAGCGTGTCGGCCGGGAATGGGTGCTGCCGATTTTCATGATCGCGGTCGGCGTCGTCGCGATGCTGTTCACGTATCCCTATCAGACGCTGACGGCGATTACGCTGGCCTATCTCGCGTGCATTCCGATGAGCTGGCGAAACTTTCGCGACAAGATCGAGGAGACTGCGGAGTCGGTTGTTGCGCCCGCCGCTGCACCCGTCTCTTCCGCGCCTTCGGAGCCTGAGAAACCCACGGACGCCCCGCCGCAGACGACGGGACGCATCTTCGCGCTACGGCCAAACAACGATCCGCCGAAGTAAGGGCTATTTCGTTTCTTCGGGCGTGCGGTGATAGATGTCGTCGGTCCGCTTGATGTCGTCTTCGCCGAGATAGGAACCGATCTGCACCTCGATGATTTCGACCGGCACCTTGCCGGGATTTTCGAGGCGGTGCCACTGCGTCGCGAAAATATAGACGCTCTCGTTCTCGCGCACGAGCTGTTCGCGTTCGCCGATGACGACGCGCGCCGTTCCTTGCACCACCACCCAATGCTCGGAGCGATGATGATGCATTTGCATCGACAGCATGCCGCCGGGCTTGACGTGCAGAAGTTTGACCTGAAAGCGCGGGCCGATGTTGAGGGTTTCAAAATAGCCCCACGGCCGGAAGTTTCTTAGATGCTGCTCTTGCTCTTTGCGGTTCGATTGCTTCAGACTCTTCACGATCTTCGAGACGTCCTGCGTGCGGCTTTTGTCGGCGACCAGCAGCGCGTCGGGCGTGTCGACGATGACCAAATCCTTCACGCCGATCGTCGCGACGATCGCCTTTTCCGAGTGGACGTAGCAGTCGCCCGTATCTTCGAGGATGGCGTCGCCGTTGACGAAATTGCCTTTGTCGTCTCTCGCCGCGATGTCCCAGAGCGACGACCAGGAGCCGACGTCGTTCCAGCCGACGTCGAGCGGCAGCATGGCGGCGGCGGCCGTCTTTTCCATCACGGCGTAGTCGACGGAGATGTTGGGAGCGAGCGCAAATCCGGTCTTGTCGAGACGCAGGAAGCCAAGATCTTCGTGGGCGCCCGAGAGGGCTGAGCGCGCGGCCTTCATTATGTCCGGCGCGAACCGCTCGATCTCATCGAGGTAAGTCTTGGCGTTCAGCACGAAGATGCCGCTATTCCAGAAATGGTTTCCGCCCGCAACATAGGTTTCGGCCGTTGCACGGTCCGGCTTCTCGGCGAAGGCGGCGACGGCGAAAGCCTTGCCATTGAAGCCCGGAAGCTCGGAACCCTGCTTGATGTAGCCATAGCCGGTATGCGGCTCGGTCGGCTTGATGCCGAAGAGAACGAGTTTGCCGGTCGCGGCAACTTCGGCGGCGCGTTTCACGCCTTCGGCAAAATTCGTTTCGTCCTTGACGATGTGATCGGACGGCATGACTGCCAGAATCGCGTTGGGATCGTCTTTGAGCGCCAGAAGTGCGGCGACGGCAATCGCCGGGGCCGTGTTGCGCGCGGCCGGTTCGAGAACGATGGCCAGCGGTTCAATGCCTGCGCGGTCGACCTCTTCCCGAATGAGGAAGCGGTGATCGTTGTTGCAGAGAAGGATCGGCGCTTCGAATCCGGACGTCTGCTTCAACCGCGTCAGTGCGGCGGCAAGGAAGCTACCGTTCTGTCCGTTGAAGAAGCGGATGAACTGTTTGGGATACATCGACCGCGACAGCGGCCAGAGGCGGGTGCCGGAACCGCCGGACAATATCACTGGGTAAATGTTACTCATGGACGGTCCCAACGAACGTTAACGATCAAGCTCTATGGCGCGATGCCGGTTCCAACAAGGGGTCAGATCGGCGGTTATCGGAGTATAAGTTCATGCTGCCGAATGATTTTTTCAGACAATTGCGTACTCACATTGGCTCGCCCGACATATGCCGTCGCGACATGGTGCCGCTTGAGGTGGCCCAATGCAAATATCGATCCGAATTGAAAATCGGCGTTTAGCCGTGCGGACGCGTCAGCCGGTCACGGAGCGCCCGCAAGGAGCTCGTCGTCGCTACGGGCGCCGGGCTGCTCTGTGGAGACGATACCGGAGCCGACATGTGAGCACTTCGCTCGTCCATTGATGGAGCGTAGCTGCCGCCGCGCGACGGCTGAGGGGACGGGATTGACGGCGGGGCGGCTTCGCGGCGGGACATTGCACTTTGGGCGCGCGCCGCGGGATGCGCGTTATTCGAGTGGACAGGCGGCGGCACATTTGCGCGCTGCAGAGATTCCTCGCGCGGGTTGTCGCTGGATCGGACAGCGGCAGATTCAGAATTTCCGTAAAGACCGAGGGCATCCGCCATCATCGACAAGCCATGCGAATTGTCGGCCGACGGAATGCCCGACAGGCGCCAACGTTCAACGATCTGGTCGAGGAGACCTTCGTCCCGGAGCGGCTTCTGCCACCTTTCGGAAAAGAGTGCCGTCGAAGATTTGGGCAGGGCGTGCTGCGGCAGCTCGTCGAACCTGATGCGGACCGGAAGCGACATACCGTCGCCGAACGCGATGGCTTCCCGCTGTCCGAGCGAGGGGAGAAATTCGAGCAGTCCGGCGCCGGTGTCGGCGACTGCGGATGCCACGATCGCCTGATCGCGCTCGTTCGACATGCGCAACGCGAACACGGTGTTGCATTGAGACAGGATCGTCGGATCGATTTCAGCGGGACGCTGCGTGACGATGCACAATGAGGCGCCGTATTTGCGCCCTTCCTTCGCGATCTTGGCGATGGCGCGTTTGCACGGCTCGAATCCGAGCGCCGAATTCGCCGGAACGTAGCGGTGCGCTTCTTCGCAAACGAGCGTCACGGGGACCTGGCCTTCGCTCCAGAGCGCGAAGTCGAACGTCAGGCGGCAAAGCACCGATACAACGACGTTGACGATCTCCGAAGGGATGCCGGTGAGTTCGAGGATGGTGATCGGCTTGTTGTTGACCGGCACCCGGAAAATGCGGCCGAGAACCTGAGCCATGCCGTCGTAGACGGTCAGCGAACCGAACATGAAGGAATAGCGGCCGTCCTGCGAGATCGTCTCGATACGGTGTCTCAGGCTGCGAAAGGGCGCGAGATCCTTCTTGTTCTCGAGCTTGCCCATGCGCTCATCGATCAACGACAGCAGATCGGAGATGCGATAGGGCACCGGCGTGTCGACGGTGTAGCGGCCGGGATCGAGCCAACCGCGGCGCACCTTGGCGTTTTCGGTCGAGCGGGCGGTATTGTAACGGCTCTTCGCGACAGGGATGAGTTCCTGCAGAGCCTCGATTTCGATCTTGCGTTCGCTGTCGCCAATGAGCACTTCGACGATCTCCTCGAACGTCAAAAGCCAATACGGCAGATGCATATTGCGCGGGGAAATGACTTCGGCCCATTCCGTGAACGCGGTCGCGTATTCGTTGTGGGGATCGAGCAGAACGATGTGCGCGGCGGGGTTCTGTTCGAGAATTGACCGCAGGATCAGAGCCGTGGTGCACGACTTGCCGGTTCCTGTGGTGCCGAGAACGGCGAAGTGTTTGCCGAGCAATTCGTCGACGCGCACCATAGCGGGGATGCTGCTGTCCTGGCGAATGGAGCCGATGCGAACCATCGGTCCGGCATCGCCGCAGAAAGCGCTCTCGAGTTCGGCCTTGGATGCGACGCGGACGCGGTCGCCTAAAGCTGGATAGACGGTCACGCCGCGATTGAATTTCGGACGTTTGTCGTTCGGCGTCTTGATCAGCTCGCCGACAAGGCCAAGCTCGGCGATCCAAACCTCGCCTTCGCCCTCGCGCTGGGATGGGACGGGAACGCTCAAAGCGGAAACGACCGCGAGAGCCAGCGTGTTGCACGTATCGATCGCGATCAACGTGCCCATGTCGGGCCGGTCGTTGAGCGCCCTGACGCGTGTATCCGTGGCGCCGTCGAGCAGAACGATCGCTTTCGATCCCGTGACAGATACGATGCGGCCAATCGAGGTATCGAGACGATCTTTTTCTTGTTGGCTGTTCATAAGCAGCTTTCTTCTTGAATTCTCAGGCGGCGGGATTTCGGCTGCCGAACATCGCTGTCACGGCAGACGTGATAAGGCTGTCGGGACCCGGCAGTGCGATCATGACGTCTGTGCCCGTGTCTTTTTGCGAACGGATTTCCAGCGTGCCGCCGTGCAATTCGACGAGCGCTTTGGCGATCGGAAGACCGAGGCCGGTTCCTTCCCGCCAGCGCGAACGGCCGCCGTCGACCTGGCCGAACGGCGTCATCGCGACATCGATTTCCTCGGCGCTCATGCCGACGCCGCTGTCCTGAATGAGAACGATCACACCTTGATTGGTGGCGCGCAGGGCCTTTATGGCGACGGTGCCGTTGGGCGGCGTGAACTTGATGGCGTTCGATAGGATATTGGAGAAGATCTTTTTGAGTTTGTCGCTGTCGCCGCGGATCGGGGGCAAATCGGGCGCAATCGAAGCATCGAGGATGACGTTCGTTTCTTCAGCCCGGCGGTGAAATGCTTCGAGGCTGCCCGCGAGAATTCCTTCGATGCGGATCTCCTGGCTGTCGAGGGCATATTTGCCGCTCTGCAGTTTCGAGATATCGAGAATGTCGTTGATGACGGAGAGCAGGTGCCCCGCGGCGTCGTTGATCAACGTCGCGTACTCGACGATTTCCGTGTCGGACAGCCGGCGTTGCTGGTGTTGCGTGAGCAGCTTCGAAAAACCGATCACGGTGTTCAGCGGCGTCTTGAGCTCGTGGCTCATGTTGGCGATGAATTCGGATTTTACCTTGCTCGCGAGCTCGGCTTCAATGCGAGCGGAATGCTCCGCAACGCGGGCTCGGTGACGCAGAACCGCGTCGCTGAGAAGCGACGAGTATTCAGCCATCAAAGAACTGGACTTCGGGTTTCCGACAGGTCCGAAAAGCATCTAGCGCAGCCTAACGCGGTGCTGGTAACGGACTTCAATTTATGGGCGAGTGCCTAACTCAAGGTTAATCATGCGTTGTCAGTATTCATGTTCGCCATAACGATATTTCAGGCCACGCGAACCTGTCTCCGTCATGAGTTTTTCCCGTCTTTGACCGAGAAAAAGGCCATTTATCAGAGGGTTAGGCTCGCTCAATTCGGCATGGCTTTGCGCGGAATGCCGGCCCTTTAACGCATGATAAACTTGAACGGCTGCGTGAAGGCCAGCGGTTTAATGCTGACTTCGGGTGGAATGGGCGGGAAAGGCGCGGCACGGTCGAGAGCCGCGGTTGCAGCCTCGTCGAGAATTTTTGACCCCGAACTCTTGGCAATTTCCTTCGACAGAAGCTTGCCATCCAGACCGATCGTGAAGCGCATGAGGACGGTGCCGGCGACCGAAGAGCGAGGGTTCACCTTGGCCTTCTGCACGTGGTCGTTGATCTGGCCAAGGTAGAGGCCGAACATTTTGGCATCGCCGCCGGTTTTCGCTTCGCCCGAGCTTTGCAGCGTGACGACCGCGACCTGCTCCGGCTGCGGTTTGGCTTGCACGACTTCTTGCGGCGGCGGCGGCGGCTTATCGATTGGCGGCGGATCGTCCGTCTTCACGATGTCCTGTTCGATCGTGCTGGCGTTGGAGGCGATGACATCGTGGAGTTCATCCGGCTTCACCTCTTGCGGCGGAGGCGGGGGCGGCTGCTGGACCGGAACGACTTCGGCCGTCTCGATCGTCTCCATGGCGTCGCCAAGTTTTGAAATGCCCTCTTCGGCGATACCCTGCTCGACGAGTACGATGTCCGTTCCCTTGCCGAGGTCGAGCGCATTGGGATCGGTCCGCTGCAGCGCCGGCAACATGGCATAGCAAAGCGATCCGTGGATCAGCACGGTGAACAAAACGGCGGTCAATCGAAGCCAGATCATTGCAACAACCCGTGACTTCAGTTCTTTGCGGTACTCGAAGGCGACGGCTGCGAGAGAAGAGATACGCGCGCGTAACCCGACTCTCCGACGCGTCCGAGTAATTCCATCACATCTCCATAAGGGATCTTGCGGTCGGCGCGGACGTAGACGATGCCGTCGCCTTCCTGCGATTTGATCTCCATCAATTTGGAAACGAGTGTATCGCGCGACACTTCCTGATCGCGGATATAGAGTTTGCCGTCGGTCGCCAACGAGACGACCATCGGCTTCTTGACGGCCCCGAGTTTGGACGCCGACGTTTTTGGCAATTCGAGCGGCACGCCCTGAACCATCAACGGCGCCGCGACCATGAAAATGATCAGCAGCACGAGCATGACGTCGACGAACGGCGTGACGTTGATCTCGGCAAGCGGCTTGTAGCCGTTGTCGTCATCACCGGAGCCGCTACTTGGGACGGCCATACCCATTAGTGCGAACCTCCAATGCCGTTGCGCGACAACGAACGGGCAAGTCCAACGATAGCCGGCGCGACGCGGTCGGAGGCGCGTCCAAGCGCAACGGTGATCTGGTTGTAGAAAATGACGGCAGGAATAGCGGCCGCGAGACCGATGGCGGTCGCGAACAGCGCTTCGGCGATGCCGGGCGCCACGACTGCGAGGCTGGTGTCTTTCTGCTGCGCGATGGCGGTGAATGAGTTCATGATGCCCCAGACAGTGCCGAACAATCCGATGAAGGGCGCGGCCGATCCGAGCGTCGCCAGAAACGGTAGGCCGCGTTCGATACTCTTCAGTTGACGTCTGGTGGCGCCGCGCATGGCAACTTCAAGCCGGTCGCGCACCTCGCCGCTCGTGCCGTCGTGCGAACCTTCCGTCCATTCGGTGCGTGCGGCGTCGCTCACAGCGCGGACGAGGCCGTTCGACTTTGCCGAAGGCAGCGTTCCTGTTTTGCTGCTCGTTTCCAGCGTGCGGATCTCGCGATTGAGCAGCCATACGCGGATCAGCTTTTCAAAGGCCATCGCCCAGCACACCAGCGACGCCAAAAGCAGTCCCAGGATGATGGACTTCACGACGATGTCGGCGTGGTGGAAAAGGCCGAGAATGGAAAGGTCCCGGGAGGCAATTTCTTCTGCCATCAAATACAAGGCGGTCACCGCTTACTTTGAAAGTTGCACTTTTGTCAGGCTCGAGGTCGTCAGGTGCTGAAGGCAACCGTCGACGGGACCCGAGGCCGACTTGCATTCCATCACGTCGTTGATGAGCATCGATCCGATCTTGTCGCAGGACATGCCGTCGATATCGAAGAGCTTGACCGATTTCTTTTTCGGCCGGAGCGGCGCGAGGTCGATCGAGAAACGTTTGCCGATGACGCCGTCGCTTTGAAACAGCACGAGATCGATCTTGAACGACTGATACGCCGTGTCGGTCGTGTTGTTGATCACGACATAAGCACGGCAGCCCTTGTCGGCAGCCTCAAGCTTGTTCAATTCGATGTTAACGGAGGAGGATGCG
>DATBRP010000070.1:0-2747 GCA_036560245.1 Hyphomicrobium sp. | reverse complement strand
TAGACCGTCGCCATCATGCGCGGCGATCGTGCAGCGCGGCGCGGACATCGCGCCATGATCGCTTCCGATTTATTGTAGTAATTCCGCGTCTTCTGCGCGATCTCCCGGCAAACCTTGTCGAGCGCCGGATGCACCAAAATGGCATCGATATTGCGATCCGAGATCCCTGCGTCGCGCAGCGCTTCTTTTGGCAGATAGAGGCGCCCCATCGCGGCATCTTCATCAATGTCGCGCAAGATGTTCGTCAATTGCAGCGCCCGGCCGAGGTGATGAGCCAGCTCGATCCCAAGGTCTCCCTCGATGCCGAAGATCGGAACCGAGAGCCGGCCAACGGCCGAGGCGGCACGGTCGCAATAGAGATCGAGTACCTTCCATTCCGGCGCCTGGATATCGCGAATGAGGTCCATTTCCATGCCGTCGACGACAGCGATGAAATCGCTCTTGCGCAATCCGTATTGGGCAATTGGGTGCGCGAGGTCTTTTGTGCGCGGCGTCGTCCGGCCGTTCGCATAAAGCTGCTCGATATCGGTTCTATAATGATCAAGTTCTGCGAGGCGTCCTTCTCGCGGGCCGCCGTTATCGGCAACGTCGTCGACGGCACGGCAAAAGGCGTAGACGTGATACATCGCATCGCGCTGATGCGCCGGAAGCACACGCATGGCCGCATAGAACGAGCTTCTGGAAGCCGCAGGCGCCTCTTCCGAAACCAGGATCTGTGCATCTGAACTCATGCGGCATCATCCCTGACGGTTTGATAAACACGGCGCCTGCCGGTAGCCCGCCCGATGAGCGTCGTCAATGTGGCCTGCCCGGCAATCAAAGCCGCATGCGATTTTGATAGGTGAACACGATCCGCAAGCGGATCGCGCGTCTTGAGACGACCGATCAGCTTGCGGGCAAGGTCGACTATTACAGTGGTTTCGATGCCGAGACGCAAGTCCGAGACGTTAGGCGGCAACCGCGACGCTTCAGGAAGCAATCCGGCAGTACGATCGGCGACTTCGTGAAGACAGGCCAACAACTTGGGTGAAGACTTGGATTGAGCAAAAGCCGCAACCTCGACGCCGTGCCGCTCAAGATCGTCCAGCGGAACATAGACCCGATCGATGTTCACATAATCTTTGCCGCAGTCCTGCAGATGATTAATGATCTGGAGTGCCGTGCAGAGCGCGTCGGACGGCTCCCAAGTCGACTTCGGCTCTCCATGCACGTCGAGAACGAAGCGTCCGACCGGCATCGCCGAATAACGGCAATAGTCGATCAACTCGGCCCACGTGTTGTAGCGGGACTTCGTCACATCCTGGCGAAAAGCCCGGAGAAGATCGAGCGCGTGTTGCGAGGTAATGCCCGTGCGCTGCAACTCCCCGCGAAGCGGCAGAGCGTCCGCAGCCGCATCGGACTTGCCGAGGAGAGTGTCTTCGAGCGCCGACAGAAGTGCGAACTTCGCGGCTTGATCGAGATGCGGATGATCCGCGGCATCGTCCGCGGCACGGGCGAAGCGATAGAACGCGAGAACCGGTGCGCGATAACGGGCCGCAATGATCCGAGACGCGACGGGAAAATTCTCGTCGTGCTCTGACTTTCCGGACTTGTACGTCGTATCGACCGTCATTGCTTTCCCGCCTCGGCCTGGATGCGTCCCTTCCAGAGTCCTCCCCGGCCCACGCTATGCTGATACGCCGAATCTAACGTAAAGCCCAAATAGGTCGCCGCGATAAACGGCAATGCCAAGCCCCATAGCGGCGAACGGTTGTAAAACCGCAACGTCGGCTGAAAAGCGACGGCCATCAGTAGATACGCAGCGGCGGCAAGTGCGCTTGCAGGATAGCTCGCGGTGAGAATTAGGAACAGAGGAGCGAGATAGACGAGCCCCATTCCCAGCGCTGTCCCAAGCAAAAGCAACGGAGAGTAGCGAAGCTGTGCGTAGGCAGAGCGCGCAACCATGCGGCGAATGTCTTCAACCTTAGGATAGGGACGCAGGCTCAGAACGCGTTCCGACAGTCCGAGCCAAATCGGCCCCTGAGCCTTCAAAACGTGCGCAAGCGTGCAGTCGTCGATCAGTGCACCGCGGATTGTCTGGATGCCCCCAGCCCGCTCGAGCGCCACACGATCCACCAACATGCACCCACCGGCCGCCGCGGCGGTAGCACTTTCATTCCGATTCACCCAAGCGAACGGATAAAGCATTTTGAAAAAGAAGATGAAGGCGGGCACCAGCGCCCGTTCCGCGAAACTTTCGCAGTTGAGCTTGGCCATGACTGACGTCAACACGCGCTTCTCGTCCAACGCGCGTGTAACGAGCGACGTCAGCACGTCCGGCCGATAGCCAATATCCGCGTCGGTCAAGAGCAGATATTGCGGCGGCGTTTCACCGCCGCTCGCAACAGCGATGCCCTGGTGCATGGCCCAGACCTTGCCGGTCCACGCCGGCGGAAGTGGCACACCGGCCACCACCGTTATTTTTCGGCCGGCACCCTGCGCGAGCCCTCGCGCAATCTCGCCCGTACCGTCGCTGCTTTGATCATCGACGAGCACGATCGAAAATTCGCCGGGATAATTCTGCGCAACAAGCGAAGCGAGCGACCCTGGAAGCATGTCGGCTTCGTTGCGGGCGGGAATAACCGCAGTAACACGCGGCCAATCCGTGATCGACGATGCGACGACAGATGAAGTTTGCTCCTCGCGTTCGCGCGTGAGCCAGAACCGGCCATGCAGCAATACGAGGTAAAGCCACGCGATAAGACTAA
>DATBRP010000069.1:0-3990 GCA_036560245.1 Hyphomicrobium sp. | reverse complement strand
CCAACTCAAGAGACACATCTTGACGGCAAAATACGAATCGGATCGCGCCGAAACTTGAAACTTGGCGGCCGGCGGATTTATTGTAATTCCAGAGTCCTGCGCCGTCCCATTCCCCCACAGTGCGCAGGATCTATTTTTCGCCCGCGGTCTCCCCCGACCGCGGGTTCTTTGTTTCCAACGAGCCGGATACGCCGGTCTAGGACCGGCTCGAGGACGTGAAACCGGCCGCCTTGGCTTCGCCCTCGCTGCAGAACCAACGTTCGCCCTTTTCCGTGTGCACTTTGGCGCGGTCGTAGTCCGCGGACCAAGGCAGGGTGTAGAGTTTCGTCGAGGCGCGAACGAACCCCTTGATCGGACACCCGTCGGGGGCATCGCGCTTGGCGTCGCGCCATTCCTGATCGCGCCATTCCTGCGGACGCTGGATCTCGCCCTGCCAAATGCCGGCCTTTGCTTTGCGCGCGGTTTCCTCATCGCTGCTGAGCGAATTGAAGAACGAGCTTGTTGCAAAGACATAGCCACGGCGGACGAGTTCGGCGGCGACGTTCGTCGTTCCGTCGATGACGCATCCGGCCAGGACGTTGCCATCATCATCCGTGCCGGATGGCGTGCAGGTGACAGTGTGGCCGCGAACGATCTTTGCGAGCCCCGTCTTCGCGGCCGACGCGCAGTTCCATCGGCGGCCGTTGGTGCGATAGCAAGGCTGGCGCGACTCCGGCGCTTCGATGCCGCTGATCCGCACCAGCGTGCGGTCGACGCGGATCAAATCGCCGGCGATAGCCGTGGCCCGCCCCGAAATTTCCGTGCTGACGGTGACGGGTGCTGCTGCGCCAGGCGCCGACGTCCCGACCGCAACGCCGTCGGCGCTTCTGAGAATGGGGCCGCCGATATAAATCAATCCCAATGCCGCCGCTGCGCCGATGAGGTGCTGCGACTTGATCGGGAGCTTACGTGCGACATCAGGCATTGCTCGCGCTTTCGCGCGCGCCGCATCGAGCGGAACACGCAAGGCGTCGCGCATCGGCGCGGCAAGGCTCCCGAGCGCATCCGAGAGAACGGAAACCGCGAACTTCGACCAGCGCGAAAGAATGTGAACTGCCGCAACGGCGAGATCGAGCAAGGCTTCAACGACGAACGACAGGAATTTTGAAGTCTGCGAACCGGCAAACGACACACCTGCACGTCCGGCTTCGGCACCGGTATCGGCGGCGTGTTTCACTTTCTCGACTGCGGCGACGCGCGCATCGTCGATACGGCGCTGCCGGTCGGCGCGCCGCACCAGAACGGTAGTGCGCACGTATTCCCGCCACTCAAAACCTTCGCTGCGCCTTCGCCAGCCGAACATCTCGGCAACCTCCCCGCACGATTCGTGATCCAATTATTTGGAACGAATGATGGCAGACCTTTGTCGCAATGGTGCGTACCCACACGCCTTGGCACCAGCGAGGCACGGAGAGAAGAAAATTCCACCCGCTCAGTGATAGCCTTCACCGGCGCGCACCTTGCCCCGGAACGTCCAATACACAAAAATCGTGTAGCCGAGAATGATCGGCAGCATCAGAAGCGTTCCGACCAGCATGAACAGTTGCGAACTCGGCGCTGCGGCGGCCTGCCAGACCGTCAGGGAATTAGGCACGAGATACGGCACGTTCGAAATGAGAAGGCCGACAAACCCCAATAAAAACATGGCGACGGCGGAGAGGAACGGCTCGGCGTCGTTGCCAATGTCTTCGATTCCCTGCCAGCACCGCCACGCCGCATAGAGCGTCAGCAACGGGACGGGTGCGAACAGCAGTATGTTCGGCCATGCGAACCAGCGCTCGGCGATGCGCGGAACGGAGTAAGGCGTCCACAGACTGACAATGATTGTCGCGCTCAACATGAGCAGCAGCGCAATCTTTGCCGCGTTCCGCGCCCAATCCTGCAAGTCTCCGTCGGTTTTATAGATGAGCCATGTCGTGGCGAGCAGACTATAGCCCGCGACAAGACCCAAGCCGCAAAAGAGCGCAAAGGGCGTCAACCAGTCGAACGTTCCACCCGCGAAGTGTCCGTCCTGTACGGCGATGCCTTGCAGAAGACCGCCGAGTACGACGCCTTGCGAGAACGTGGCGACGAGCGCGCCCCACGAGAAGGCCAGATCCCAGAATTGGTGTTTCGGCTTCGCCACCCAGCGAAACTCGAACGCGACGCCACGGAAGATGAGCGCCAGCAGCATCACGATGATCGGGATGTAAAGCCCCGACATGATGACGCCGTAGGCCCTTGGAAATGCCGCAAGCAGTCCGCCGCCGCCGAGAACGAGCCACGTCTGATTGCCATCCCAGAACGGCGCGATGGTGTTCATCATGACGTCGCGCTGTTCCTCGCGGCGCTCGACGTGAAATAGAAGTCCGAGGCCGAGGCCGAAGCCGTCGAGGATCACGTATAGCGTCACGGCCGTCGCCAGGATCGCGGCCCAGATCAGCGGCAGTATGTAGGCCAGCGTATCCATCGAGCTACTCCTTGGAGCCGAGAGCGCTGCGGGCGGCGCCTTGCGCCGCGGCGAGCGGACGTGCACCGGCGGAAGCATCTGGGTCGGAGTCGGGCGAAATGGCTTTGCCCTGCGGCCCCTTCTCGATCAGCTTGTTGATGTACAGGATGCCCATCGAGAAGACGCTCGTATAGATGAGCACGAAAAGTATGAGCGACGTCAGGACAGCGCCGAACGACACGGGCGAAGCGGCGTCGACAGTCCGCAAAATTCCGTAGACGAGATAGGGCTGGCGTCCCGTCTCCGTCACCCACCAGCCCGAAATGATGGCGATGAATCCGAGCGGCCACGCATAGGTAAGGGGCTGCAGATACCAGGTCGCGTCGAACAGCTTGCGACGCCACCACAGGAAGGCGCCGACAAAGCCGATGGCGATTAGCAAGAGGCCGATGCCGACCATGGCGCGGAATGCGAAAAAGATCGGCAGCAGGGCCGGTCGTTCGCTCGGCTTGAAATCTTTGAGGCCTTTGAACAGTCCGTCGGGGTCATGCTTGATGATCAAGCTCCCGAGATGCGGAATCCCGACTTCGAAATGATTGCTCTCGGTCTTCGCGTCGGGCCACGCAAAAAGCACGAGTTCGGCGGGCTTGCTGCCGTCCCAATGCGCTTCCATCGCCGCGAGCTTCACCGGCTGATATTCCGCCGTGTTGAGCCCGTGCTGGTCGCCGATCAGGAGCTGCAGCGGCGCCAGAATGGCGACCATGCCAAGCCCCATGCGGATCATCGTCTTTGCTTCTTCGACGAAACGCTTCGAGCACAGGTAGCGGGCGCCGACCGAGAGCACCACCAGCGACGTCGTCAGGTACGCCGCCGTGAACATGTGCGCGAAGCGATAGGGAAAGCTCGGATTGAAGATGATGTGGAACCAGCTGACGGGATAGGCGATGCCATCCTTCATCTCGAATCCTGCCGGCGTTTGCATCCAGCTATTAGCGGCAAGAATCCAAAATGCTGAAAACGACGTGCCGACCGCCACCAGGATGGCGGAGAGAGTGTGCAGGTTCGGCGATACGCGATGCCATCCGAACAGCATGATCCCGAGGAAGGTCGCTTCGAGGAAGAACGCCGTCAGCACTTCGTAGCCGAGCAGCGGTCCGATGATATTCCCGGCAACTACCGAGAACTTCGCCCAATTGGTTCCGATCTGATAGGACAGGACGATGCCCGAGACGACGCCCATCGCGAACGAGACGGCGAAAATTTTGGTCCAGAATCGCGCCAGCGTGTGGAAACGATCTTCGCCGGTCATCCGCCAGCGCACGAGCAGCGTCGCGATGAACGCAGCAAGTCCGATCGTGAAGCTCGGGAAGATGATGTGAAATGTTATCGTGAAGGCGAACTGGATACGCGCCAGCAGGATGGCATCAACGTCCATGAGCAAGCGTCCTCCGGCGACTCGATTGTGGCGGCATCATGCCGCCATCTGCTCACGCCGTCGAGGATTCATGAGAGTGCCGTGAGGC
>DATBRP010000068.1:0-6156 GCA_036560245.1 Hyphomicrobium sp. | reverse complement strand
CAGACTGTCGTCGACGCAATCACACGGATCGAGAACGTGCTTCTCAAGCGCGATCTGGTATCGGCGGCATGACTACGCAACAGGCGGAGCGCAAGCCGCTCAATCCCTATCTCGTTCTCGCCCTCGCGATCGTGCTTCCGGGGGCAGGACATGTGGCCGTGGGTCAACCGCAGCGCGGGTTCGGCTTCGCGGCGTTTACGCTGCTGCTCGCCGTGCTGACCTGGCACTTCGCGCCACCGGATCGTTCGATCATCGGCCGCTCGGCATTGGGATTATTCGTTTGGGCGCTGTCGATCCCGGATGCCTACCGGATCGCCCGAATCCAGTGGCAGGCGTGGCAACGGAGGCATCCCACGTAGGGACGAAATCCTGACGGCTGCAAAATGCGTGGCCCTGGATGGCCGCTTCGGAGGGCGGCCATGACGTGGGTGGGGAGTACGCAATTTTATACTAGCGTCGTCATTCCGCAGAGGCGGGGATGACGACGTGGAAAGGGCGGTCGCCTGGCCACGGCAGGTGACTGAAATAATCTTTAGTTTGATTGCGTGTGCGCGAGGAATGCGCCGCGGACGGCATCGCTTAAACGGAGCGGCTTGCCGGCAATCGACACGAGCACGACCGTCACCTCGGCCTCGACCAATCGCGTACCGCCGCGCGTGATCGTCTGGATCAGTGTGACGCTGGCGCCGCCGAGTTCCTTGACGCGGGTTTCGACCTCGAGAAGGTCATCCATGCGCGCCGGCCGGAAGAAATCGAAATTCATGCGCCGAACGACAAACGCCGCCGGGTCGCGGCTGTTGGAGCCGTCGATCAAGCGTCGTGCATCGGTTCCAAGGAGCCTCAGAAAATCGGTGCGGCCGCGCTCGGCGAAGCGCACGTATGAGGCGTGATAAACGACGCCGCCGGCGTCCGTATCTTCAAAATAAACGCGAACAGGCAGAACGTGGCGCTGGCCGTTTTCGTCGCGAAGGATGCGGCCCGCGAGGTCCGGCCACTGTCGATCCGTCACACTTCGCCTCCGGTACCCAGTTCGATGACGACGATTTCCGGCGGCGAGCCAAAGCGCACCGGCAGCGACGAGCAGCCAAGGCCGCCGGAAACGATCAGGTTACGGCCGCTTTCAATCTTATGGCCATAAATATAGCGCGTCCCGTAGCGCGAAGGGACAACCGGCGAATAGCCGAATATACGAACTTGGCCACCGTGTGTGTGACCCGAGATCGTCAACGACACGCGATCCGGTACGTCGGGGAAAATATCCGGCTCGTGCGCCATCAGTATCACCGGCGCATCGTCCGTCACCTGCTTCAACGTCCCAGGCAAATCATCGACGCCGGTGTAACCGAAGTCGTTGTCCTTCGCGAACTCGTCATCGTCGCCAGGTCTCGGCCAGAACGCCCATTGATCGCCAAGACCCGCAATCCAAAACGGACGGCCGTCTTTCTCGAGCCGCACGACGTTGTTTTCGTAAACAGGAATGCCGACCGCCTGCAGCGCCAGCCCGGCTCGGGTGGGACCGGCGCGCCGCTTCTGGACTTCGCGTTGATCCCACCAATCATGATTGCCGAGGACTGCGTGCACGCCGAGCGGAGCCTTGAGCTTGGCGAGCGACGTCGCCCAAGTTCCGGCGCTGACGGGCGTGGAAAGTCTTCCGAGGCTGCGACCGACGACGTAATCGCCGAGCAGCAGGATCGCGTCCGGTTCGAGGCTGTTGGTCTGCGCGACGATGGCTTCGAGCCGTTCGATGGACATCCACGGCTCGCAGACATGGAGATCGGCCAGCACGGCAAGGCGCAGGTTCAGGCCCGGCGTCCATCTGGGGGGCATCAACCGATAGCGCGTCACGCCTTCGCGAAAGGATTCGGCGACCGCGTAGCTGCTCAACGCCGTCGAGCCGAAGCCCAAGGCGGCAATCATCTTCAGGAGATCGCGGCGGCTGATCACGGAAGGCCCCCAAGAGAGGTTACGGCGAGGTTTACTTGGCCGGGCGGACCTTCGTCTAAGAATGCTGGCAAAAACGTGAATTTCGGCACTTAACGGCCCCACAGCGTCGTTAAGTCTCGTCCTGGTCGTCCTCGAAAATCGGCAGGTCCGGGGTCGCGGACCGGGCGGGACCGCTGACGCCGAGGTGGCGATAGGATTTCAACGTCAGGACGCGGCCTCGCGGCGTGCGGCTGATGAACCCCTGCTGCAGGAGATACGGCTCGACGATCTCCTCGAGCGCATCGCGGGGCTCAGAAAGCGCAGCAGCCATCGTTTCGATCCCGACGGGACCGCCTTCGTAATTGTTGAGAATACAGCCGAGATAGCGATGGTCGAGCGCGTCAAGACCCTCGGCATCGACTTCGAGCATCTTCAGCGCCTTGTCGGCAACGACGGCGTTGACGACGGCCGCGCCATCGACCGAAGCAAAGTCGCGGACCCGGCGAAGCAGTCGTCCCGCGATACGTGGCGTTCCCCGCGAGCGCTTGGCGATTTCGCGCGCACCATCGGCGGACATGCTGGCACCCAGCACACGCGCGCCGCGGGCGACGACCTGTTCCAACTCGGCGACGGAATAGAAATTGAGCCGCACCGGAATTCCGAAGCGATCGCGCAGCGGATTGGTCAAGAGCCCTGCCCGCGTCGTGGCACCGACGAGGGTGAATTTCGGCAAGTCGATCCGCACCGAGCGCGCCGCCGGTCCTTCGCCGATCATCAGGTCGAGCTGAAAATCTTCCATCGCCGGATAGAGAATTTCTTCGACGGCCGGGTTCAGTCGATGAATTTCGTCAATGAAGAGAACGTCGCGCTCTTCGAGGTTGGTCAGCAGCGCCGCCAAGTCGCCGGCCTTCGAGATCACAGGGCCGGACGTCGCGCGGAAGCCGACGCCGAGTTCCTTGGCCATGATCTGCGCCAGAGTGGTTTTGCCAAGTCCCGGCGGTCCGGCGAACAGGACATGATCGAGAGCGTCGCCGCGGCCGCGCGCCGCCTGGATGAAAACGCGAAGGTTGGCCCGCGCCTGCTCCTGGCCGATGAATTCGTCAAGCGACTGCGGGCGGATCGTCGCCTCGAAGGCGTCCACGTCCTTTCGCGCGCTGCTGACGAGACGGTCGGTCATGGTTTGTTCGTGGGGCTATTCGGCGATGGCGTCAAGACAAGGCTTCGCAACGACGATCAAGCCTTGGGATTGTCGAGAAGGATGCCGCCACGGACCAGCATGGCGCGCATGCCGACGGCAAGCAGTCCCGCGACAAAGGCGAGCATCGGCAGCCCGCCGTGATCGGCAAATGGAAAGATGATGGCGCCGGCCGTGAACGCAAGCACGCCCGCGATCGCGGATTGAAGCCATGTGCAGGTTCCGTGTTGTAAGACGAACGGCGTCAGGCCCAGCGCGGCGACCGTCGCCGGCAACGCGCTCCATGCGAAAACATCGACCGCAATTACGCCGATGGGCGTGCCGGTCGCTTCCGGCAGAAGGAAGTCTGTCGCGGGGCGGGCCAACGCCAGGGCGACGCAAAGGAGACTCGCGAAGAAGGGCGCAGCGAGCGATGTGATCAACACCATCCAAAGCGCGCGTTGGCTATTGCTCACGTCTTGCACTGTCCCTCGACCTCGATTTCAGACCCACGGCTCCGTGGGCGCTCGCCTTATCGTGCTAATTCCTTGAGAGCACGCTTGATCAGCGCCGCCGTATCGGCTGCTTCGCCAAGCTCGCGCGACGCCACCGCCACGGCGGCGTTCGCCTGCGCCGGGTTATACCCGAGATTGGTCAGTGCGGAGATTGCTTCGGCCGCAGCGAGCCCCGCCGGCGGAGCAACGGTTGCCACGCCCCCAGCCGGAGTGGGAAGGCCAGAGATCGATAGCGCGGGCGCCTTGTCCTTCAACTCGGCAACGATACGCTGTGCGAGTTTTTTGCCGACACCCGGAGCTTCCTCGACTGCGGCCCAATTACCGAGCGCCACCGCGTTTGCAATGTCCTGTGGGCCAAGCACGCCGAGGACGCTGAGCGCCACCTTGGCGCCGACACCTTGAATCGATTGCAGCGTGCGAAACCAGCTGCGCTCGAACTCGCTCTGAAAACCAAAGAGCCGGATCGCATCTTCGCGCACATGCGTGTCGATGGTGAGCGTGACGTCGTCGCCGGGTTTCAGATTGCGCAGCGTGCGCGAGGACGCCTGCACCTCGTAGCCGACGCCATTCACGTCGACGAGGACATAGCTTTCGCCGACGGCGTCGACCTTGCCGCGGAGCTTGCCGATCATGTCTCGAGGGCTTTCGTTGAAACCGCAGCCAGACGCTGGCGGCTGGTGCGATGGTGTGCGTGCGTGATCGCGATGGCGAGCGCATCGGCCTCGTCAGCACATTCAAACGTCGCTTTTGGCAGCAGGAAGGAAATCATCGCCTGGATTTGCTGCTTCTCCGCGTGGCCGGTGCCGGTCACCGATTTCTTGATCAGATTCGGCGTATATTCGGCGACGCGCAATCCGAGCCTCGCCGGGGCCAATAGGACGGCGCCGCGCGCCTGCCCGAGCTTCAGCGTCGAACGTGGGTTTTCGTTGACGAAGGTCTCCTCGACCGCCGCTTCCGACGGGCTGAAGCTCTGGATGACGGTCGTCACGGCGTCGAAAAGGGCCGAGAGCCGGTAAGCCAGATCGTCGTCTTTCGGTGGCGTGATGACCCCCGACGCGACGTAGACGAGCCGCACGCCGTCGCTCTCGAGGATGCCCCAGCCTGTGCGCCGGAGCCCCGGATCAATCCCGATGATGCGAATCGCTCGTCCATTCATGCACCTCGCATAGCATGAACCGCGTAGGACGCCGATGGAATGGGAGGTGGCGGCGGTAGCGGCGGCGGTTTGGTGGCATCCGCCACTTTGCCCGTCAGGATGGCATCGAGGGCTTCGGCAACGTCGGGCTCCGTCCAGTAACCGGTGTGGCCGCCAAGCCCCATGACGTGATTATCGACGCGGAGACCCGGGGGCGCCTCGATGCGGCCGCCGATGTAGTCGTCGACCCGGTAGAGGTTGATCCAGCATTTGAGACGCGCGGCGATACCGAGCGGTATCGCGCGCGATGCAGCATATTCGTGAAAATACTTCTGGTAGATGCTGCCCAGCGGCGAACCGAACGTGACGAGTGCCGGAGCTGCATCGCCCAGTTCCGTGTAGACCGGCCCGTGGTCGCGAAGATAATCGTAGACGACGACCGAACCCTGGCTATGGGCCAGGAAGACGACGCCGTCATAGCCCTGGTTCTTGACGAAATGATCGAGGACGAACTTCAGACGCGCCTGGATACGCGCGCGCCGGGGCAGCTCCTCGGCGGTTCGAAATCGGGCCGGGATGAAGAAAAACGCCGCCTCGAGCTTTGGGCGAAAATGGTGGTCGATCAGATCGCGGGCGATGTGGATGACGTTCGCCACACGATGCCCGAACGTCAACGGCACAAGAAGCGCGGCAATGGCCGCCGACGGCAAGACAAAGCTGCGGAAGGTGACGAACGCCGGGTTGTCTTCCATCTCCGGCTGGAAAAATACGAACGTGATGACGAACACGAAGGCGCAAATCAAAAGCGCGACGAGCCACGGATTGAAGAGAAGTCGCGGCATGTTTCTCGCCGTTCGCTCGAGGTCATCCAATCCCGAGCGGGCGCGATAGCGTCTGATGCGCATCAAGAGCCACGCTCCGAGCAGGAACGCCATGACCGTCAACGCCGCCGCCGCGTAGATGAATTTGAAGCGCGAAATCCATTCGAGCTTGAGGTCCGGCACCTGCAAATACTGAGCGACCGGACCGTCAGACGCGATCGACTTGTTACGAACGGCGCCGAGAATTGCATCCCTCAGAACCTGCAAGGCAGAACCCGTCTCGGCACGCGTCAGCATCGTGTAGATGATCGTTACGACGAGCGTCGTCCACAGCAGGAACTGCATGATGAGGATGCCGACGCTGGTCGAGAGTGCCGCGAGCCGAGACGGGTCGCCGGACTTGCGCGCTCGCCCCAGGGCCGTCAACAGCAGGCACGTAGCGATCAGGATCAACGCGCCCCACAGGCGCCACCCATAAATGATGACCCGGTAAAGACCGTTGACGTAGCAGGCCGCGATTGGATCGTCCGGCAAGCAACTGCTGTAGGCCGCCGCGAGTTGAGGTCCGCGCACCTTCAACGGCGGAAA
>DATBRP010000067.1:0-1714 GCA_036560245.1 Hyphomicrobium sp. | reverse complement strand
GCCGTGATCGGAATGCCGGTCGGGTTCGTCGGCGCGATGGAATCCAAGGAAGCATTAGCCGCCGATGGCCGCGTGCCGTTTGCAATTATCAAGGGGCGCAAAGGGGGCAGCGCTATGGCCGCCGCCGCCGTCAACGCGCTCGCAAGCGAGGCCGAATGAGCACGGCAAAATCCGGCACGCTTTACGGCGTCGGTCTCGGCCCGGGCGATCCCGAGCTTGTGACGCTCAAGGCCGCGCGCATCCTCAGCACGGCGCCCGTCGTCGCGCATTTCCGCAAGAAAGGGCGGCCGGGCCACGCGCATACGATCGCCGGGTCGCATTTAAACGCTGGGGCGATCGAAGCGGCGTTCGAATATCCGGTGACGACAGAAATCGATTTTCGCAATGACGCCTACGTCGACGCCATTCGCGCATTTTACGCGACGAGCGCCGCCGCCATCATGCAGCATCTCGCGGAAGGCCGCGACGTAGCGCTGCTTTGCGAGGGCGATCCGTTCTTCTACGGATCGTTCCTGCACATGTACGATCGCATCAAGCAGACTCACCCAGTTCGGGTGATCCCCGGCATTACCGGCATGTCCGGATGTTGGACGGCAGCCGCGTCACCGATCACATACGGCGACGATGTTTTGGCGATATTGCCCGGGACGTTGGAGCGCGCTGCGCTTGCCTCACACCTCAAAAACGCCGACGCCGCGGTGATCATGAAGGTTGGGAAAAATTTAGATAAGATCAAACAGGCGCTCGCCGACGCCGGCCGCTCCGCCGACGCAATCTATGTCGAACGGGGTACGATGCAGGGCGAGCGCGTTGTGCCGCTCTGCGAACTTGAAGACCGCGCAGTACCATACTTCTCGATCATCCTGCTGCCCGGCGGGCGGGGACGTCGCATCGCATGAACGGACGTCTGACCATTGTCGGCCTCGGACCAGGTCCGGATGCCTGGATTACGCCGGCGGCTAGCGCTGCCGTCGCGGCGGCAGATGTCGTGCTTGGCTATACGCCATACGTCGCCCGGCTGACCCGCCGTGACGGGCAGATTTTCGAGGCTTCGGATAATCGCGAGGAATTAGCGCGCGCCATGCGGGCTCTTGCGCTTGCGGCTGACTGTCAGCGCGTCGCCGTTGTTTCCGGCGGCGATCCGGGCGTGTTTGCGATGGCTGCAGCGGTGTTCGAGGCGGTCGAGAAAAATCCGGCTTCCGCGCAGGAGGTCGATATTCGCGTCGAGCCGGGCGTGACGGCCATGCTCGCGGCGGCGGCCCGCATCGGCGCCCCGCTGGGGCATGACTTCTGTGCCATATCCCTTTCTGACAATTTGAAACCTTGGGCCACGATCGAGAAACGGCTGCGTCTCGCGGCGGAAGCGGATTTCGTCATCGCGCTCTACAATCCGGCGTCGAAGGCGCGCCCTGAGCAGATCGGCAAGGCGTTCAGTGTTTTGAACGCGTGTCGCGCGCCGGAGACGGTCGTGGTCTTCGCTCGCGCCGTCGGCAGAGATGATGAGTCGATCGACATCACGACGCTTGCCGACGCGCCGAGCTTGGAATGCGACATGCGCACGCTCGTCATCATCGGATCGGACGCGACGCGCACGCTTCATTGCGGCGACGGACGCACGTGGGTCTACACGCCGCGGTCAGCGCGAGACGGCCAATGATCCGCGATCCACGCCATCACATCGTCGACGGAACTAACGACGCGCCGCTCTGCGATC
>DATBRP010000066.1:0-3843 GCA_036560245.1 Hyphomicrobium sp. | reverse complement strand
AAGCGGTTCTTGTAATCCTTGCAGCGGCACGTCGTGACGTTCAGCATGCTGCAGGCGAGACGCGTCGTATAGACTTCGCCGGTGTCGTCATCCTCGAGCTTGACGAGGCAGCAGCGGCCGCAGCCGTCGCACAGCGATTCCCACTCCTCGGAATTCATCTGCTCGAGGCTTTTCGTCTTCCAGAACGGTTGGCCTTCGCCGTCCAACGTCACGTCTCCATAATGGCTTGCCAGCGTTGCCGAAATGACCACAATTTGGTCGACTTGAGACGCCTAACGTCCGCGAAGCAGCATTTGCGGTGCATCCGGTGGAGGGCGCCGCAATTGGTGCTTGCAAAGCGTCGCTTGTTTTGGTGCTCACTTGGTTTGTGCTTTAGCGGCTTAAGCCCACGCGGCCGGCAAGGCAAGGGCGGCGTGGCAAGGGGTTGGCGGTCTTGAACGACTGGTTCTTCAAACAGGGCGGACGCGACCGCTTCATCGATTGGCTCGCCATCGATTCGAAGCTCAATTCGACGCTCGGCGAGAGCTGGTCGCGCATCAAGGATTATTGGAACGCCGGCTCGAGCTACTTCGCGCGCTTTCAGCTGGTCGGCTGGCGCCGGCTGCTGAACGAATTCGTCTCCGAAGGCCTGACGATGATGTTCGGCGGCTTCGTCGTGCTCTACGGGCTGGCGCTGCCCGCGTTCCAGGAATTCGACGAGAGCAAATTCCAGACCGGCAAGTACGCCGTCACGTTTCTCGACGTCAACGGCAACGAGATCGGCAAGCGCGGCATTCTTCACAACGATGCGGTGCCGCTCGATCAAATTCCCGATGTGCTGATCAAGGCGACGCTCGCGACGGAGGACCGGCGCTTCTTCGAGCACTACGGCATCGACGTCTACGGCACGATGCGCGCGCTGCTGACCAACGTGCAGGCGAACGAAGTCGTGCAAGGCGGTTCGACGCTGACGCAGCAGCTCGCCAAGAACCTGTTCCTGTCGTCCGAGCGCTCGCTGCAGCGAAAGATCAAGGAGCTGTTCCTCGCCTTCCTGCTCGAGAGCCGATACTCGAAACGCGAAATCCTGAAGCTCTATTTCGACCGCGCCTACATGGGCGGCGGCACGTTCGGCGTCGAAGCGGCGTCGCAATACTACTTCGGCAAGTCGGTGCGCGACATCAACATGGCGGAAGCGGCGATGCTCGCGGGCCTGTTCAAAGCGCCGACGAAGTACTCGCCGCTGGTCGACCTCGCGGCGTCGCGTGCGCGCACCAATCAGGTTCTCGATAACCTCGTCGACGCCGGATACTATACGGCGGGGCAGGTTCACGCGGCGCGGATGAATCCGGCGCGCATCGTCGAAAACCGGACGACGACCAGTCCCGACTGGTTCCTCGACTGGGCCTATGAGGAGGTGCAGCGTCTCGCCGAGGGCAAAGGTCAATACGTTCTGACCGCGCGGACGACCGTCGACCTGACCCTGCAGCGGCAAGCGGAGGAAGCCCTCAACGCCGCCCTCAAGCGCGACGGTAAAGCCGATCATTTCAATTCCGGCGCTATCGTCGTGATGGAAACCGACGGCAAGGTGCGCGCCATTGTCGGCGGACCGGACTACGGCGAGAGCCAGTTCAATCGCGCGACGCATGCGAAACGCCAGCCGGGATCGTCGTTCAAGGTCTACGTCTACGCAACCGCGATGGAAAACGGCTACACGCCCGACACGATCGTGCGCGATGCGTCCCGCTCGTGCGGAAAATGGTCGCCGTCGAACTATGGCGGCGGCGGCGGGTCTGGCGCACGCATGCCGCTGTGGCAGGCGCTCGCCAGATCGCTCAACACGGTCGCGACCGAACTTTCGTTCGCGGTCGGCCGCGACAAGGTCATCGAGATGACGAAGCGGCTCGGCATCGAAGGCGTCAAGAAGACGTGCTCGATGGCGCTTGGCGACGGCGGCATCACGGTGCTCGAGCATACCGGCGGCTTCGCGACGTTTGCCAACGACGGCAAGCTGTCCCGGCCCTATGGCATCCTCGACATCACGACATCAAAAGGCGACCTTCTCTACTCTCGCGAGCGCGACGAGCCGCCGGCGCCGCAAGTGATGACGAAGCACGTCGCGGAAGAAATGAACGTCATGCTCAATCGCGTCGTGACCGAAGGCACCGCCGGCCGCGCCAACCTCGACTTCACCAACGTCGCGGGCAAGACGGGCACGTCGACCGGCCCGAAGGACGCGTGGTTCATGGGCTTCACCGGCAAGTACGTCGCCGGCGTCTGGGTCGGAAATGACGACAACCATCCGATGCGCGCCGGGGTGACGGGCGGGCATCAGGCGGCGCCGATCTGGCACGATCTGATGACGGTCGCACATACCGACATGAACATTCCGACCATTCCCGGCCTGCAACCGCATCCGCGCCAGATCGAGGAGCAGCAACGCATCGCCGCGCTGAAGGCGGCGCAGGTGGCGGCGGGGCTGGAGCCGGCAACGCCCAAGGCGGAGTCCGGCAAGCCCGAGAGCATCATGCCGGACAAGACGCGTGCCGCGTTGAAGACACTCGTCTCGGCATTGCGCAAGGCCAGCGGAGGCGAGGACATGCCTGCTCCTTCGGACCCCAAATCCGCTGTGCCCGGCGCGACGCCGAAACCCGTTGAAGAAAAGCCACCGCGCAAACCGGATCGGCGCGCGACCTTGTTTGATGAATCAAAAGACGATCTGACGATGCCTGCTGCAACGTCGGCCGCAACGGCAACCGCTTCGCGTCCGCACGCTGGCGCGCAATAGGAGAGCCGACGACGTGGCGTCGATCGATCTGAAAGCCTTCGAACCTCCGGCGCGCGTGAGCGTCGTGCGCGCGATATTCGCGATTCTATTCCGCGCCATCAGCCTGATCCTGACGGTCACGCTTGCGATCGGTGTCGGCGTCTGGTCCAGCCGCTATATGATTTCGCGCGGCTCGCCGCTCTCGGCCGATATGTATGGACCCTGGCAGCACTGGCGCGACTTCGGCCGCGAAACCGCAGACCCCTACACCAAGGCGCACATCGCTTCGACGGGCAAGCTCAGGGTCTCAGCCGACAGCGCCGGAATTTTTGAAGCCCGCACGGACTCGCAAGGCGCTCGATTGCATTCTTCCTGCAATTATAAGATCGAGGGTGGGAGCCTGCCGGGCCTGTGGTGGAGCATTGCGGTCTTCGATTCACGCGGGCGGCTGATCCCCAACGAGGCCGATCGCTACGAATTCACCGCCGACACCATAGCGCCCAATCCGAACGGCTCGTTCGTCGTCTCGCTCGGCCGCGATGCGCTCCCCGGCAACTGGCTGCCGACCGGTGGCGCAGGCCGGCTCGTCCTCGTCTTCACCGTGCTCGATCCGGCGAACGGACTTTCCGACGAGCAACGCGCGATGCGCAATAAGCGCCTTCCCGTCATCCATCGCGAGGGCTGCTCATGACGTTGTTGCGGCGTTTCGATTGGCGGTTGCTGGCGATCTTCGTTCTGGTGGCGGCGATCGTGCACATCATCGCGACGTTCCTGGCCGTCAACGACCAGCGCGGCACGGCTTACGCGCGTCTGGTGCATGCGCTGCCGCAGAACAAGATGACGGTCGCGGCGCCGGTTTCGCCGCACCACGAGCTGCTGCCGTATCTGGCGCCCGACGCGCAATATGCCTTCTGTCCGTTCGACACATCCGACACGACGATGCGGGTGCACGCGCTGCTTCCCGATCTCGGCTGGACGATCGGCGTCTATTCGCCGGATGGGACGAACCTCTATTTCGCAGCCGCGTCGTCGGAGCGTGAAACGACGATCAATCTTTCGATCATTCCCGCCGACGACCGCTTCCTCGGCTTGCCGGCGCA
>DATBRP010000065.1:0-6081 GCA_036560245.1 Hyphomicrobium sp. | reverse complement strand
AAGCGGGCTCTTCTTGTGTTCGCCGCCGACGAAGTCGACCGGCACAATCTCGACGGGCACGGCTAACAGCGCGCAGAGAAGCCGCACTTTGTAGCAGTTTCCCGACACCTCAAGATCATGAAGCCTAATCGACATGCGCATCCACTCCGCTGTGTTTCCGTCTGCAGGCCCTAAATAGGAGCGTTTCCAAATGCAGATAAGATGGTAATATCGGCAATCATCTTTCCGTTTTTTGGAAGAATTGTCATGGACCGCTTTCGCGCCATGGTGGCCTTCGTTACGACGGCGCAGGCAGGAAGCCTCTCCGGCGCGGCGCGGCAGCTGTCGATGCCCTTGACGACGCTTAGCCGGCACCTCGCCTGGCTGGAGGCGCACGTGGGGACGACGCTCATCACTCGGACGACGCGGCATATGGCGTTAACCGATGCGGGGCGCGCCTATCTCGATGTTTGCCGCCGAGTTCTCGACGACCTGGAAGGCGCCGAAAACATGCTCGCCGGCCACGGCAGCGATCTGGCAGGCGACTTCGTCGTGACGGCGCCCATTGAATTCGGACGCCTCCACGTTCTGCCCATCGTCGAGCGTTTCCTTGCAACCAATCCCGGCGTCAATTGCCGGCTGATCCTTTCCGATCGCAACGTCGATCTCGCGAGAGACGGCGTCGATGTCGCGATACGGATCGGCGCACTCGCCTCCTCATCACTCATATCGTCGAAGGTTGGCGCTTTGCGGCTGCTTACGTGTGTTGCCGAGAGTTATCTCAAAAAACGCGGCATACCGGATGCGCCGGCGGCGCTGGCTAGCCACGACTGCATTGCATTTTCGAACATTGCCGGAGGCGCGCAGTGGATTTTCCGTAGCGCCGCCAATGGCCGGCACACCGTAAAGCTCAAACCGCGATTAGACGTCAATACCGCCGAAGCCGCGATCGATGCGACAACGGCCGGGTTCGGCATCGCACGCGTGCTGTCCTATCAGGCGGAGGCCGCAATCAGAAAAGGTCGTCTGCGGACAATTCTGGACGCCTATGACGACACCGCCGTTCCAGTTCAGCTCGTCCACCGATCCACGCGGTTACCGAAGCCGCCGGTTCGCGCCTTCATCCCCTTAGCCATCGAAGGCTTGCGTAAGAAGCTAAAGGCGATCGAGAACGTTTGACGACCTTCTGAGCCGAGTTTGATGACGCAGCTATTCGAGACCCTTTTCGGTGCCAGCCATGCAGGCGCGCCAAACCTCGATTGCCTGCTTGGTTTCCTTGACGTCATGAACCCGCACGATCTGTACGCCGGCTGCGGCACCGGCGATGACGCAAGCAAGCGACCCCGGCATACGATCCTTGGCGTCATCGACGTCGCAAAGTTGTCCGATCATTTTCTTGCGGCTTGCGCCCAGAAGGATCGGCACGCCTAGCCCGTGATAGAGCGACAGCCCCGCCATCACGGCGACGTTGTGATGAAGATGTTTGCCAAAGCCAACGCCTGGATCGGCGACGATCTTCGCCTTCGGGATTCCGGCGGCGACGCAGGCCTGAACGCGGCTTTCGAGATAATCGAAGACGTCGAGCACGACGTCTTCGTACTGCGGATCGTCGTTCATGGTTTTGGGGTCGCCCTGGGCGTGCATGACGATAACCGGCAACCCGGTTTCCGCAGCGACGGCAAGAGCTTCCGGATCGTGCGTGAAAGCGGACACGTCATTCAAGACGTCGGCACCGGCAGCGGCGGCGCGGCGCATCACCTCCGAGTTGCGCGTATCGATGGAGATGACTGCCTCGGTCCGCGCCCGCAATCCCTCGATAACGGGAATGACCCGCCGCAGCTCCTCGTCGAGCGGCACCACGTCGGCGTTCGGGCGCGTGCTTTCACCACCGATGTCGAGAATTTCGGCTCCTTCGGCGACAAGCCGAACACCGTGAGCAATCGCTGCTTCGACGGTCGCATGTTCGCCGCCGTCCGAGAAACTGTCGGGCGTGACATTGATAATGCCCATGATACGAGGGCGGTCGAGCGACAGCCCGGCGAACCGGGAACGTTGCGACGAAAGCTCTTGCAGGATGTCGGCTGCTGCCAGCGCTTCGCGGCCCCAATCGCCGCTGAATGCATCTCCGAGAACGATCGTGCGCCGCTTCGTTTCCGGTGAAGCGCGCGTCAGCACGTCGAGCGCCGCGAAGGACAAACGTCCTCCCGCCAACGGCAAGCCTTTCCAAGCTGGAATATCGGGCTGATCGACCGGACGAGGTTCCGTCCGATCCCAGAAGATCGCCGTCGGTTGCAGATAGATTGATCGTTTCATCGAAGAAAGATTCCAGCGCATGCAAAAGCGGCCACGAAGCTATCGCGGCCGCCTTAGGATTGATACACGCCCCGACTTGAAAAAAAGAGTGGTTTGATGATAATTAGATAGGCGCTGTCCATTGAGGAGACGCGCCAGTGATTTCCGAAAATATCAACTATGCCGCCGACGGACGCTCGTTCGCCGGGCGACTGTTTCATGACGAGAACCGTTCCGGTGTTCGGCCCGGAGTCCTTGTCTGTCACGAGGGAGCGGGACCGAGCGAACATATCTGGGAGCAGTCGCAACTGCTCGCGGAGCTTGGCTACGTCGCTTATGCGCCCGATCTTTTCGGCGAAACCTTCACAAGCCGGGAAGCCGGTGTCGCCGTCATCACCGGTTTGGTCGCCGATCCGCAACGCTTGCGTGCAAGGACATGCGCCGCATTGGACGTCCTTAGAAATCATCCGCACGTCGATGCCTCGCGGACCGCAGCGATCGGATATTGTTTTGGCGGGTTGGCCGTTCTGGAACTCGCGCGCGGCGGGTCAGACGTGGCGTGCGTTGCAAGTTTTCACGGCAGCCTCGCATCGACGGCGCCTGCCCAACCAGGGCAGATAGGAAGTCAAATCCTCGTCTGCATCGGCGCGTCGGACCCGTTCATTGGATCGGAGCAACGTTCCGCTTTCGAATTGGAAATGACGCGCGCGGGCGCTGACTGGCAGATTATTACGTATTCGGATGCCCAACACGGCTTCACGAACCGGCACCTTGATCCTGCCAAACATCCGGGCTCAGCTTATCACGCACGCACGGCGCAACGATCCTGGCGAGCGATGCTCGATATGTTCGAAGAAGCTTTTGGAGCCGCTTGAGGCGGCTCCAAATTTGTTGCCCAGGAAAAGAAACCGCTAGCCCTGCGGCTGGGGCTCGGGCCCGATGTCGATACCGCCGCTCGGCTCGCTGCGCGGACGTGGCGGCTGACGGCCAGTAGAGGGCACGGTCGAGCCGGCCGGGCCTTTGCTGCCATCGTCATCGCTCGGACGGTTGATCTTGTCGCCGCGCATGATCGCCTGGCACTCTTCGCCGGTGATCGTCTCATACTCCATCAAAGCTTGAGCCATCTGCTCGAGTTCGGCTTTGTGACGCGTCAGAACTTCCCAGGCCGTTTTCTGGCCGGTCGTTACGATGCGCCGTGTTTCCTCGTCGATGAGCTTGGCGGTCTCTTCGCTCATGTTCTGCTGCTGCGTGATCGAGTGACCGAGGAACACTTCCTGCTGGTTCTCGGAATAGAGCAGCGGACCGAGTATGTCGCTCATGCCCCATTCGGTGACCATGCGCTTGGCGATACCCGTTGCCTGGCTGATGTCGCTCGATGCGCCCGTGTTCAGATGTTCACGGCCGTAAATGAGCTGCTCGGCGACGCGGCCACCGAAAGCCATCGCGATTTTACCTTCGCACCATTGCTTCGAGTAGCTGAGGCGATCGCGCTCCGGCAAGCTCATCGTCACGCCGAGGGCGCGCCCGCGCGGAATGATCGTCACCTTGTGCAGCGGATCGTTGCCAGGCACGACGAGGTTGACGATGGCGTGGCCTGCCTCGTGATAGGCGGTCGCGAGCTTTTCCTCCTCCGTCATGGCCATGCTCTTGCGCTCGGCGCCCATCATGACCTTGTCTTTGGAATCTTCGAACTCGGCCTGCGTGACGAGCCGCTTGTTGCGGCGAGCAGCAAGCAGAGCCGCCTCGTTGACGAGGTTGGCGAGATCGGCACCGGAGAAGCCCGGCGTGCCGCGCGAGATCACTTTCGGATCGACGTCAGGCGCCAGCGGCACTTTCTTCATATGCACGCGCAGGATCTTCTCGCGACCGTTGACGTCCGGGTTCGGTACGACGATCTGGCGATCGAAGCGGCCGGGACGCAGCAATGCCGGGTCGAGGACGTCCGGGCGGTTGGTCGCCGCGATGATGATGATGCCTTCGTTGGCTTCGAAGCCGTCCATCTCGACGAGCAGCTGGTTGAGCGTCTGCTCGCGCTCGTCGTTGCCGCCTCCGAGACCGGCGCCGCGATGGCGGCCGACAGCGTCGATTTCGTCAATGAAGATGATGCAGGGCGCGTTCTTCTTCGCCTGTTCGAACATGTCGCGGACGCGGCTCGCACCGACGCCGACGAACATTTCGACGAAGTCCGAACCCGAGATCGTGAAGAACGGCACGTTGGCTTCACCGGCGACGGCGCGCGCGATCAGCGTCTTGCCGGTGCCCGGAGGCCCGACGAGCAAACAGCCGCGCGGAATACGTCCGCCGAGGCGCTGGAACTTCTGAGGATCGCGGAGGAACTCGACGATCTCTTCGAGGTCGGCCTTGGCTTCATCGACGCCGGCAACGTCCTCGAACGTCACGCGGCCGTGGCGCTCGGTCAGCAACTTGGCGCGCGACTTGCCAAAGCCCATGGCTCGACCCGACCCCGATTGCATCTGGCGCATGAAAAAGATCCAGACGCCGATGAGCAGCAGCATCGGGAACCAGCTCAGAAGAATGCTCGTGATCGACTGCACTTCATCCTCTGAAGGCCGAGCTTTGAACTTTACGCCCTTATCGCGCAGGCGGGTGACGAGGTTCGGGTCTTCCGGAGCGTAGGTCGAGAACTGCACCTCGTTGGACGACGCGTCACGCTTCGTACCCGTGATGCGATTGCCGGCAATGACGGCCTCCGACACAGTACCCTTATCGACCGCATCGAGGAATTCCGAATATTGAATCTCGTTGGTGCGCCGCGCCTGGCTCGGATTGCTCACGAGATTATACAGGGCGAGGAGCAGGACGAACAGCGCCGCCCAGATCGCAAGTTTCTGATAATTAGGGTTCATTTGGTTCCCTGATGACACCAGCCGCGCCAACGCCGACGTGGGCTCCGGCAGCCCTCGGGCGCCGGATTGCGAGTTTAACATAGGTGGCACGACACCGTCGCACAAGTTTGGGCCTTAGACCGTGCGGCGGCGGCGCGCACAGCATGAAGCTAAATCCTTAATAAGCAGCAGAAAGCGCCCGAACCTTGATCCCGCATCCGGCTTCTTCGAGCGGCGGTTCGGGGGCAATCGCGAAGGGAGCGAGAGACGGCACCGCGACCAGACCCGTGGCGGTCCAAAACGATGGGAGGGCGTGTGCCGCCCGCGCCGGAGGGCGCCGGCCGCGAATGAGACGGCCGGCAATCTTCAAGTAATCTTCGGCGCCCAGGGGCCTCACCTTTACCGAGCCCGTAGCCTCAAGCAGGCGATGGACAATGAACCTTTGATCCCAGACTTGGCTTTGTCCCGGCAGCAACTCGATTTCGGGCTGATCCAACCTGCCGGCCTCGCGCCAGATGCGAACAAAGTGGCTGCCGCTCGAAATCATGGCGCCGCCGAGCGTTGCGGCGCACTTGCCGTCCGCCCGGACTCTTGCGGTCAGGTCTTCGATCTCCGACAGGCGCGGCTTCTGGCTGGCGCCGCCGTAGCGCCCAATCAAACGGCCGAGCACCCTCTGACCTAGAAGGGCCGGTCCGCTGCGGAATGCCTGGCGGTTGAAGCTGGCGAAGACTTCATTGCCGTATGAGAGAGCCAGCGTCGCGGTGAATTGTTCTTCGGCATAGCGAAGAGCCGCCTCGGCTTCTCCGAGACGCCGCGCAGACGTGGCCAAGGCCGCCGCTGTGATCCCGGCAGCATCGAGTGCAGGCAATAACTGCCGGACGCGGGCACGCTCGTAGCGCGTGTCAATGTTGGTCGGGTCGTCGATGTAAGAGACACTACGTGCCGAGAGTGTCGCAATCAGCCT
>DATBRP010000064.1:0-3346 GCA_036560245.1 Hyphomicrobium sp. | reverse complement strand
CTGAGGCGTTTATCGCCCGATGAGCTGAGACCCGGACGGACCGCCGAAGGTGAAACGCTGATCGAAGCCGACCTCAGCGATCAGATCGACAATATGGAAGGCCTCGCCGTGACGCGGCTTAAGAGCGGCGAGGTGCTCGTTACGATGATCTCGGACGACAACTTCAATCATATGCTGCAGCGAACGATATTGCTGCAATTCGCCGTCAACGGCAGCACGCAAGCAAAAGCCCGGCCGTAGAATACCCAGGCCGGGCCGAACATTGCCAACTGGCGACGAGACCGCTGCTTACGCAGCAGCCTTGTTGGTCTGCGCCTTCTGAATTTCGCGCTTGAGCTTCTGGCACGTCAGCGAGAGATCGTCGCTGCTTGCCTTCAGAAGGAAAGCATCGAGGCCGCCGCGGTGCTCGACCGACTTCAAGGCGCGCGCCGAGACGCGCAAGCGAACCTTGCGGCCGAGAACGTCGCTCATCAGCGTCACGTTGCAGAGATTGGGCCGGAACTTGCGCTTGGACTTGTTCTCGGCATGGCTTCTGAGTTGGCCTGACAGTGGCAGAGTGCCGGTCAGCTCGCAGCGCCTGGTCATTACGGTCTCCTACGCCGCAGCCTTGACACGGCAGCGGTCTATCGAATGTCTGCTATTGCAGCAAAAAATGCGCCCCGCCAGCGGGGCCAACGGGGTCTCTGGCGCGGTGTATAATTGAGGCGCGGGACGCCCGTCAAGCGGACCCTTGTCGGTTAAGCCCTGCGACATGCGGGTTTCTGGCCGATTTCGGCAAGTGGATACCCATTCTCCGGTGCCCCGGCAGCCCGTCCAAGTCCAAGAATCGTCGCAAAGTCAGCCTAACGCAGCGCCTTCCCATCGGGGGTGCCGGGGAAGAACCATGGTGACGTCCAAAGCCGGTGTGCAGTGGCGCGGCGCGGCTTTCAGTATATTCGCCGTTGCGGCTGGCTTGGTAGTCCAGCCGGCGGCCGCGAGAGACGTGCCCTGGCCGAGCGCGGTCAATGCGCGTTATCGGCTATCGTTCAATGGCTTCGACGTCGGCGTCTACGACTTCACGTCGCGCTATAATAACAATTCCTATTCTGCGACCGGGAAAACAAAAATTTCCGCACTTTTCGGCGCATTCAAGTGGACGGGTACGTTCGAAGGCAGCGGCTCCTTTGACAATATCGGGCCACATCCGGTCAGCTACCAGATGAGCTACAAGTCGAAATCCAAGGTCACATCCGTGAAAATGGGCTTTGACGGTGCGGGCGTTACGTCGGTTGCGCTTCTCCCGAACAAACCGCCGCACGCCGACGCGATCAAGCTCAAGCCCGACAATCTGAAGCACGTCTTCGACCCGATTTCGGCGACGCTTGCCATTTCGAACGCGACTGGGCCCGACGCCTGCAATCGCACGATCCCGATTTTTGACGGTAAGGCCCGGTTCGATCTCAGGATGTCTCTGAAAGGCCGCGAGGCGATCCGGGAAAAACATCCATCGGGCCAGCCGAGGGAACTCATTATTTGCCGCATCAAGTATGTGCCGATCGCCGGACACAAGCCGAGCGACTTCGTTCACCCTTGGATCGACTACGACAATATCGAGATCGCGCTGCGAGCCATCCCGAGCGCTGGGATCTACGTGCCCTACCGCGTCACGGTTCCCTCGACGATCGGGCCGGCCGTAATGACCGCCGAGGAAATCAACATCACGGCGGCGGATAACGTTCAGATCGCTCTCAGGCAATAACGCGGCACAACAGCAGTCCTATCAGGGGTTTGAGATCAAGCCGGAAGAAACGGAATAAACCCTTGATCTCATGGCCCCGCTCTGCAATGCCAGGGCCTGATCCGGAGTCAAGCACGACATGGTTAGTGATCTCGAAGCCCGCATTCGCAACGTCACCGCGGTGCTTGGACCGACGAATACCGGCAAGACGCATCTCGCCATAGAGCGCATGCTCGGCCACCAAAGCGGCATGATCGGTTTGCCGCTGCGTCTCTTGGCGCGCGAGGTCTACGATAAGATCAAATCGCGCGTCGGTGCCGATAACGTCGCGTTGATTACGGGCGAAGAAAAAATCAAGCCTGAACGGGCACGCTATTGGGTATCGACCGTCGAGGCGATGCCGCGTGATATCGACGTCGATTTTCTGGCGATCGACGAGATTCAGCTCTGCGGCGATCCTGAGCGCGGTCACGTCTTCACCGATCGTCTGCTGCACGCACGCGGTCGCTCCGAGACGTTGCTGCTCGGCGCTCAGACGATGCGCGACGCCATCGGCGACTTGATCCCAGGCGCCAATTTCATTTCCCGGCCGCGACTGTCGAAGCTGACCTACAGCGGCGAGAAAAAAATCACCCGGCTGCCTGCGCGCTCGGCCATCATCGCGTTCTCGGCCCAGGAGGTTTACGCCCTCGCCGAACTGATCCGGCGTCAACGCGGCGGCGCAGCCGTCGTGCTCGGTGCGCTGTCGCCTCGGACGCGCAATGCCCAAGTCGCTCTCTATCAGTCCGGCGATGTCGAATTCATCATCGCGACCGACGCTATCGGCATGGGCCTCAATCTCGACGTCGATCACGTTGCGTTTTCCGCTCTGAGGAAATTCGACGGCCAGAACCATCGCAATTTGACGCCCGGCGAGATCGGCCAGATCGCGGGCCGCGCTGGCCGTCATATGAATGACGGAACCTTCGGCGTGACCGGCAGCGCCGAGGCAATCGATGCCGACACCGTCGAACGTCTCGAAACGCACAGCTTCGATAGCGTTCGCACACTGCAGTGGCGTAACCGCAAACTCGATTTCAGTTCCCTCGATGCTCTGCACGCATCGCTGCGCGAACTACCGCGCGAACAACGTCTGACGCGAGCGCGTACGGCCGATGACGTCGCGGCTCTTGAAGCCCTGAGCGCCGACCGTGATATCGTCGCGACGGCGACGACACCGGCGAACGTGTCGCTGCTCTGGGATGTCTGTCAGGTTCCCGATTACCGCAAGATCTCGGGCCAGAACCACGCCGAGCTCGTCTCCAGCCTTTATAAGCATTTGACCACCGGAACCCATCGCCTTCCCGAGGATTGGTTCTCCAAACAGGTCGCATTGGCGGATCGTACCGACGGCGATATCGACACGCTCGCGACGCGCATTGCACACATTCGCACGTGGACGTTCGTCGCCAACCGGCCCGATTGGCTCAACGACCCTGCACACTGGCAGGAGCGGACGCGGGCCATAGAAGATAGTCTCTCCGACGCGCTCCACGAATGCTTGACGCAGCGTTTTGTGGACCGCCGGACCAGCGCGTTGATGAAGGGTATGCGAGACAAAGACGAATTGACGGCGGACATCGCCGATGA
>DATBRP010000063.1:0-3941 GCA_036560245.1 Hyphomicrobium sp. | reverse complement strand
GCGTCGCGGCAATTCTCAATCCGATCCTGCAGCCGCTGCTGGCGAACCTCGATACGCTGTCGAAGACCTGATGACCGCGAGCGTTTCGCGCCTCAAACAGAAAAGGCCCCGTTGCGGGGCCTTTTTTGTGTGTCTCGTTGCGGCGCAGATCAGTGCTTGATCGCCGACCAGATGCGCCTCTTACCGATGTAGAGCAACGCCGTCGTCACGATCAGATACAGGATCACCTGCCAGCCAATGCGCTTGCGTTGATCGAGCGTGGGATCGGCAGCCCATGAGAGGAACGCCGCGACGTCGTGCGCGTAATTGTCGAGCTTCGGCGGCGTCCCGTCCTGATAGGTCACGGCGCCGTCGGCGAGCGGGGGCGGCATGCTGATCTGATGACCGGGGAAGGCAACGTTGTAGTATTTGCCGTCGTAGAGCGGATTGCACATATCGGGCTTGCCATCCTCGCCGGCAACTATGCTGGCGCAGCGCTCGACCGACTTGTCGTCCTTCGAAACTTGATCGCCGGCCGCAATGAGCCGACCCTGGCTATCGCGCTTGTAGGCAGGCGCGGCATCCTCGAAGCCCGTCATGACCGCATAAATATAATCGGCGCCGCCTTCCTGATAACCCTTCAAGATGTCTCCGAGCATCAGGAACGGATGAATGTACCAGGGCGGGTTGCGCTCGACGGCACGGGCGCGCGCCATCAGCGACAAATCCGGCGGCAGCGCGCCGTTTTGAGCAGCGCGAGCTTCCTTGTCGTTCTTGTAGGGCCCGAGAATGGGGTCCGATGGCAGCGCAGGGCGCTCGAACATCTTGCCTTCGTCGTTCGGGCCGTCGGTGATCTTGTTCGGCCATGCGGCCGCGAGCGCCTTCACGGACGCTGCGGGAAACTCGGGGCCGCCGGGTTGCGAGAGGTTGCGGAACGATAGCCGTTTCAAGCTGTGGCAATTTGAGCAGACTTCTTTGTAGATCTGAAAGCCGCGCTGCAGCTGAGCCTTGTCGAACTGTCCGGTGAAGCCCGTAAACGACCACGGCTGGCGGACGATTTGGGTTTCGTGGCCCGTTTCCGCCGCGAGAGCGGCGACCGGGATCAGAGCGAATGCCGCGACAAGGCCGGCAAGAGTATGAGGGAGACGTTTGGTCATTGGTTCGTCTCCTCTAGCGCGCTTCGGGCGCGGCAGCTGCGCCTTTGGGCAACGTTGCACTACCGCCGAGCACCGAGTCGGTGATCGAACGTGGCAGCTTGGTCGGCGTCTCGATCAGGCCGACGATCGGCATGATGACGAGGAAGAAAAGGAAGTAGCAGACTGTGAAGATCTGCGACCAGGTCACGTATATGCCTTCAGCCGGCCGCGAACCGAGATAGCCAAGCGCCACGCAGGTGAAAACGAAAAACCAGAAGAACCACTTGAAGATCGGTCGATACTTGGCGGAGCGCACGCGCGAAGTATCGAGCCAGGGCGCGAAGGCGATGATGATCACCGCCGAGAACATCGCGACGACGCCGCAGAGTTTGGCATATTGACCGAGTGGAATGCCAAGGAACGACCCGGCGAACGCGCGCAAGATGGCGTAGAACGGCAAGAAGTACCATTCCGGAACGATGTGCGGCGGCGTCACCAGCGGGTTGGCTTCGATGTAGTTGTCGGCGTGACCGAGATAATCAGGCACGAAGAATACGAACCAAGCGAAAAGGATCAGGAACACGAAGAGCCCAACGGCGTCCTTGGACGTCGCATAGGGATGCATCGGAACGGAATCGCTCGGCTGCTTGATGTCGAGCCCGGTCGGATTGTTCTGGCCGGCGGTGTGCAGCGCCCAGAGATGCAATCCGACGACGCCTGCCAGCACAAACGGCAGAAGATAGTGAAGCGAGTAAAATCGGTTGAGCGTCACGCCGGAAACCGAATATCCGCCCCACAACCACTCGACGATGGCGGTGCCGAGGCCGTTGATGATCGTGTCGAGCGCCGAGAAAAGGTTCGTGATCACCGTCACGCCCCAGAAGCTCATCTGGCCCCAAGGCAGCGTGTAACCCATGAAGGCCGTCGCCATCATCAAGAGCATGATGAGAACGCCGAGAATCCAGAGCACTTCGCGCGGCGCCTTGTACGACCCGTAATAGAAGCCGCGGAAAATATGGATGTAGACCGCGAAAAAGAACATCGACGCACCGACCGAATGGAAGTTGCGGATCATCCAGCCGTAGTTCACGTCACGGCGAATGTGCTCGATGGAATCGAAGGCGCCGCCGGCGCTCGGCTGATAGTGCATTGCGAGGACGACACCGGTCACGATTTGCGCGACGAGGCAGAACGTCAGAATGCCGCCGAACGTCCAGAGATAATTAAGATTGCGCGGCGTTGGAAAGTCGACGAACTGGCCGTGCATCATGCGCGCAACCGGCAGACGTTCGTCCCACCATTTGCCCCAGCGCGAGGTCGGCTCATAGGTTGAGGTGTGACCACTCATCGTTCTCAAACTCCCTAGCCGATCTTGATCTTGCTGTCCGAGGTGAAGGCGTAGGGCGGCACTTCCATATTGCGGGGAGCCGGTCCTTTGCGAATGCGACCGGCAGTATCGTACTGCGAGCCGTGGCACGGGCAGAACCAACCGCCGAATTCGCCGCGCTGATCACCAATCGCCTGCCCTTTCGGGATGCAACCCAGATGCGTGCAGATACCGACGATAATGATAAAGTTCTCGTGGCCCGGCTTGGTGCGGTTGGCGTCGGTCGCCGGATCATCGGTCGGCAAGCCATCGTTGCGGGCAAGCGGATCGGGTAGTTTGTTGACGTCGACGTTCACAGCCGACTCGATCTCCGCCTTGGTCCGGTAGCGGATGAAGATCGGTTTGCCGCGCCACATCGCCGTGATCGCCTGACCTTCCTTGACGGGAGACAGATCGACATCGATCGACGATAGGGCCTTGGTGCCTGCATCGGGGTTCATCTGTTGGATGAAGGGCCAGAGCAGAGACGCGGCGCCAACAGCGGCAAACGCGTTACCGGCGACCACCAAGAAATCTCGGCGGTTCGGCTCTGATGCGTCAGTGGTCACAAGGTGCCTCCAGATCGAAACTCTGAGGAGCGTTGCAGACTGTGACGAGTGCCGGGACGATTGTCCCTCTTACCCGCGACGCCTGTCTTGATGCTCCCCGGCGCTTTCTTCCCTGCGTCGTTCTGACAGCGTTTGCCTTCGCTCTCAAGCTCGGCTGCGCCAAAGTGCGAGAGGCAATTTGGCGCATCGCTGAAACGAGCCTCGGGACTGGACACGTTCGCCGGTCGCGACGACGCTTTTCCACATGCGTTTAGCGCTCTACCAACCCGACATCGCGCAGAACACGGGGACCATACTGCGACTCTGTGCCTGTCTCGGCGTGCCCGTCGACGTCATCGGCCCGACCGGATTCGATATGAGCGATCGCGCCCTGAAGCGCGCCGCCCTCGACTATCTCGCGCACGTCGATCTCACCCGGCACGCAAGTTTTTCAGATTTCGTCGACTCGCGAACGGCCGGCGTGGGTCCCGCATGCGGCCGACTCGTTCTGTTGACCGCGCATGCCCCAACATCGCATTGCGATTTCGTCTTCAACCCGAGCGACACGTTGATGCTCGGCCGCGAAAGCGCCGGTTGTCCGGAAGCGGTGCACGACTACGCCGATGCGCGAATCACCATTCCGATGCGGCCGGGGCTTCGCTCGCTCAACGTCGCCGTCACGGCCGCGATTGCGCTCGGCGAAGCGCTTCGCCAGACCGGTGGCTATCCGCGCTCGACGACGGTTTAACAGGGCTGTCGCATACGTGACACGTGAATGCTGCACGTCTCGGGAATCGTCTTCCTGAGGGGGCCTCAGCGACGCATGCCGTTCGACACGTATCTGACAGTTGCCGGAATCGTTTCGGCATTCCTTCTCATCGCCGGCTTGTTCGCCGGCATCGCTGCACGACA
>DATBRP010000062.1:0-11695 GCA_036560245.1 Hyphomicrobium sp. | reverse complement strand
GTCGCTGCGCTCGTCAGGGCCAACGACAATGCCAGGGCAATCAGAGCTGCTCCGCACGAGGTTCTAAGGTTCATTCGGAATGCCTCCGGGCTGGGCGCCATCGCAGATGGTGATACCGCAGGAGTGTGGCAAGTCCAGGCGGCTGTGCTCAAAAACGAATCATCTGCTCGATCAAGCCCGGCGGGCGGCCAAGGCGCCTCAGAGGCCGGGCCCATTTTCTGGCATAACCATTGAAAATACGGGATTTTACGGGCTCCGCCGCAGCTCTTAACGCAGTATTTACTGACGTTGTTCAACGTGCCCTTGAACCTGATTTGTGCTGCGTCCGACTTAGATCGCATTCTTTCGTGCGGCGCGGACCGTTCTCGATGTCCCTTCCCGCCGATGCTGCGCTCACGCCGGACTAGCCGTGTCGTGCCGCATCGAGGAAAACATGTCGAACGTAGAATTGAATGCAGGCCACCGGCAAAGCGACGACGCGCACGATTCCCCTGATCGCTGGAATGGTCACGACGAACTCAAAAATCTCATTGACGCCATAGCAACCCAGCTCACGGATGCCGATCGACGTCACACCGCCACACTCGGTGAGATGCAGGATCGAATCGCGGATATGGGCCGCGAAACCGAGACTTTGCGCGATCACATTCCCGACGAGCTGGCGCATGCTTTTGCGCGCATCGAGTCAGGTGTCGCGGAACTTGCAAAACGGCTTTCTGCTGCCGACGATGCGACGCCGGAGTTCCATAACTCTCAAGTCAAGAGCAGCAGGCCCGCGTCGCCGATGGCGCTTCGGGGCGCCGCCGCCGTCGATACGTTCGATGTGATCGGATCGGACGCGCCGGATCACGATGATCCCTGGGATCGCGAATCTGCGGACGCTTTGACGGGAGTTTATGAATCGGGCGCGGCTGATCTGGTAGGGAAAGCATCTTCCGCTGGAACGCGTAGAGGCATTGACCAAGCGTGGCTTGAAAATCGCTTCGCGGAGATTGCCAAGGGCATCGAGCAATCGCTTGACGAAATTCGACCTGATCGCGGCTTTCACGCGATTGGGCAGCGGCTCGATCAATTCGAGCAGCAATTTTCAAAGATGTTCGAGGATGTCGCGACGCGCTCCGATCTTGGAGCAGTTCGGCTTATCGAGGCGCATGTTGGAGAGGTCGTCAATCACCTCGTGCAGACGCACGATCAATTGATGAGACTTAGCGTTATTGAGGAGCAGCTTGCATCCATCACGCATACACTCGAAGTGCAGGACGGTGCGGGTTCTGCGGCCACCGGCGCGGGCTCCTCTGCGCTCGACGTCGGCGCGATTGCGCGCGCTGCAGCGGAGCACGCGGCGCTACGCTTCGCCGATATGACGCCGACGGTGAACGATTCGGCCAGCGAATTGCGCCCGCTGATCGAACGCATGATGTCGGAAAATCGTCACGGGGATGAGAACACCGTGGCGCTTCTCGATACGCTGCAGCAGGCCATGATCCGGCTGCTCGATCGCGTCGACGCGATCGAATTCGCGCAGCACCACAATGCGGCTACGCAACCGGTTTCGCAAAGTCATGCGCAGGAAGGGCCGCGATTTGGTACCGAAGCGCAGATCTATTCAATTCCGGGCAACGGTGACACGACGCACGGCTACGGCGCTTCGATGGGAGCGTACACGCCCGCAGATGTAACGCCGACGCCGCGGCCGCAACCTGTGCAGGCCTACGAGAGCAGCGAGCCCCGGCAGTCGTCGCCACGCAACAACGAGAAGCTGCGGCAGGATTTCATCGCAGAGGCCCGGCGCGCAAAGATGCGTCTTGCCGCCGCCGCCGAAGATGAAATCATCATCACGTCGCCGGCCGAGTCCGGCGCATTCAGCATGTCGTCGTCCGAGGTGGGTCGTGGGGCTCACGGAAGCCGGCCGATCCGTCCGCCGGCAAGTACGCCGAAGGCAACGGGGCCGAGCGGACCTTCGCCACGCCTCGTCGTACTTGGCGTTGCGGCACTCTTGGCGTTGAGCGGGCTTTGGTACACGCTTGGAACCGCCTCGCATAAGTCCACCGCGCCGCTCGCGCCGACGGCCTCCTCCGCCAAGCCCGCCGTGGCGAATGAGGTTCCAGAAGCCGCCAAATCCCAGTCGGGGACGGCGGGGCAGCCAGCAAGTGCTCCTGACGGTGCAGACCGGTCGGATATGGGGCCGCGTGGGGAGGCAACTCCACAAGAAGACCAGCGAGGCAAGGTCATTCCGAGCGAGGCGCATGCCGCGAAAACGACACTGCCAATGCTCGGTGTGGCTGTCGATATCAACGAGCCTGTGACAGAAGCCACCATGAAGCAGGCAAAGCGTCATGAAGCGATGGCGACGCTGTCGGGCGAACTTGGCGAGGCCGCCGCGCGGTCAAACAATGCGGCGATCGTGCCGGCCTCAATGGTGCCGACCGAGGCGGAAACAGAGGTTTCGAGCGGACCAGGCAACGCCGGCGACATTCCGAGCAACGCTTCTCGATCGGAACCGCTCGATATGCCGGCCGCGACAGTCGGGCCGTTGTCGCTCCGTCTCGCTGCGGCCAATGGCGATCCATCGGCGCAGTTCGAAGTCGGCGCTCGTTTGGCCGAAGGCAAAGGTACGCCGCAGAACTTCAAGGACGCCGCGAAATGGTATAACCGCTCGGCCGATCATGGTTTCGCGCCGGCGCAATATCGTCTTGGTACGCTCTACGAACGCGGGCTCGGACTAAAGCCAGATCGTGCGCTGGCGGCGGCTTGGTATCGGCGCGCCGCCGTGCAGGGCAACATCAAGGCCATGCACAATCTTGCCGTGCTGAGCGCCAATCAGACCGATAAGTCGCCCGACTATACGACTGCGGCGCAATGGTTCGAACAGGCGGCCAAGCGAGGCCTTGCCGACAGCCAATTCAATCTCGCGGTGCTTTACGAAAACGGCCTTGGCGTGAAGCGCGATCTGAAACAGGCCTACATGTGGGTATCACTGGCAGCGCGTAACAAGGATGCCGATGCCGTGCGGCGTCGGGACATTCTTCGCGGCAAACTCACGGCCGATGAAATGGTCGCTGCCGAACAGATGATCGCGGCTTGGAAACCGATCCCCTTCGACCGGACCGTCAACGACGCCCGCACGGCGGGCGAAGCGTGGAAGCAAAATCCTAAGAACGGCGTCAACGGCTAACGACGCGGCTCCGAATATCCAAGGCGAGCTGCGCCGGTGGTCGTTGCAAAACGGCCGCCGACGACAAGGCATCATAGAATCGGTTCTCGCCGCTTGCAGCCGCATGTGCTTTGGTGTCCCTTAACGGCATCCTTCCGACACGCTTTCCAAGTTCTACGTTGTTCAGAACCGATTGATGACCCTTTATCTCCCGATCGCTGAAATGTCGGTGTCCGTGGCCGTCTATCTGGCTTTGGGCGCCGCCGTCGGATTCATTTCGGGGCTCTTTGGCGTCGGCGGCGGGTTTCTGATGACGCCGCTGCTGACGTTTCTCGGCATCCCGCCGGCCGTCGCCGTTGCGACTTGCAACGCTCATGTCGTCGCGTCGTCAGTGTCGGGCGCTGTCGTCCACTATCGCCGCAACAACGTCGACGTGAAGATGGGGGGTGTCATGTTGACGGCCGGCCTCGTTGGTACCGCGCTTGGCGTTGAGGTCGTGCGGCTTTTGCGTACGGCGGGGCTCTTCGAGCTTACGGTGTCGTTGACCTACGTCACGTTTCTCGGCGTCGTCGGCACGCTAGTCTTGATCGAAGGCATCAATGCCTGGCGGCATGAGCAATCGGGCGGCGTAGCGTCGCCGCGCAAGTCCGGCCAGCACAATTGGGTCGACGGGCTGCCGTTCAAGATGCGTTTCCAGCGCTCGAAGCTCTACATCAGTGCCGTGCCGCCGATGGTCATCGGCATGTTCGTCGGCTTCATGTCAGCCATCATGGGGATAGGCGGCGGATTCATTCTCATACCGGCCATGATCTATCTCTTGCGCATGCCAACAGGGGTCGTCGTCGGCACGTCCCTGTTTCAAATCGTCTTCACGGCAGCCTTCGCAACAATTCTGCATGCCGTACAGAACAGGACGGTCGATATCGTGTTGGCCGCCATACTGCTCGCAGGCGGCGTCATCGGCGCGCAATTCGGCACGATTGCCGGCGAGCGGCTGAAAGGCGAACAGATGCGCGTGCTGCTCGGCGTGCTGGTTCTCATCGTCGCGGTGCGCATGGGTTATGATCTGGTGACGACGCCGACCGACCTTTATTCCCTTGGTTCGCTGAGGGGGTCGTAATGCGGTACGTGATCTGCGCGCTCATATTTGCAATGCTGAATCCAGCGACCACGGTGTTGGCGGGCGAGGCAAAGGAAAGTGTCGAAGCGGACGCATCAACTCGGCAGGTTGCGATCACATCGAGTTTCACGGGCACCGAGATCCTCGTTTTCGGAACGGTCGAAAACAGCGTGCAGCCGAGTGCCGAAGCCGGCACCTACGACGTTGCGGTCGTCGTCGAGGGAGCACCCGCTCCGGTCGTCGTGCGCAGGAAATCGCGGGTGGGCGGCCTTTGGATCAATACGTCTGCGATGCGATTTACGTCGCTGCCGAGCTACTATGCGATTGCCACGACGAGGCCAATCGATGAATTCGCGGACGCCGTAATGCTCGATGCCAACGGAATAGGCTTCCAGCATATCCGCATGGTTCCAGCCGCATCGGGACGGATCGAGGCGACCGATCCAGCCGTGCTCGCCGGTTTCAAGGAAGCGCTCATTCGCCTAAAAGAGCGGGAGCGCCTTTACGTCAAATCCGATTTCGGTGTTGCGTTCATCGGCCGGAGTCTTTTTCGGGCGACCATCGCGCTGCCGCCGAACGTTCCTATCGGTCCGTTGGTCGCGCGGGTGTATCTATTCAAAGAAGGCAAGCTTCTCGGCCAGTACAAGAGCCGGGTCATGCTCGAGCGCGAAGGCCTCGAACGCTACATCCACGACGCGGCACATTCGAAGCCGCTTCTCTACGGGCTGGTCACAGTGTTCATGGCGGCAACGGCGGGACTAGCCGCTGCCTTCGCATTCCGCCGGGCGGCGTAACGGCTCAGTCGTCTCTGAGGAGGCGGGGAGCAACGGGATAAAGGCCTTCGTGGCCGAGCATCCAGACGGCTACTCCGTCGGCGCCGAAGAGCGGTTCGAAAGCGAGATCGAGAATGTTGAGGCCCCCGGCGTAGGCACCGAACGCGGGCATGACGAGACGCAGGCCGTTGCCGACAAAGCAGGGGCGGCGGAGCGATGTTCCGTGCAGCACGAGCCGGGCAGCCGGATGGAAATGTCCGGCGATTTCGTGCGTTGCAGCGCCCGGACGCGGGTCATGCCTCAGCGTGATGCCTTCGACGACGATTTCGGGAACGACATAACCCGCGAGTGCCCGGTCGATGCGGGGATCGTGATTGCCGGTGATCCAGATCCAATCGCGATCCTCCTGCAGCATGTGCAAGGTCTCGATGTCGGTCGGGTCCATGCGCGCCGCGCCATCGGGATCGTGCAGGCTGTCGCCGAGTGCGATGATCGTTTCGGGGGCAAACCGGTCGATCAGCGCCGCCAGTTTGGCGAGCGTATCGCGGGTGTCGTAGGGCGGCAGCATCTGACCGCGAGCGGCGAAGGCCGAGCCTTTCTCGAGATGCAGGTCGGCGACGATCAGCGCCCGTTCGGCCGGCCAGTAGAGTGCGCCGGACTTGTGCGCGACGAAAGCCTTGCCGCAGATCGAGACATGCTGATCGGCGAAATCTTCGAGGCCGATGCGTTCCGGTTTCAGCATGCCCATTCTCAGGTATCCCCCATCGCCTCGTGGACGAGTACATCGGCGGCTTCGCGCAGCAATGCGTCGTGAGCGTGACCGGAAACGGCCTCGCGGCCGATCTCGAGCAGCACCGGAACGGACAGTGGCGATACTCGTGAGAGCGATTGATGCCTGATTCGGTTCTTGATGCGGGCGAGAAAGTCGCCGAGCCGCCTGATGTCCAATAATCCTGTCGCGGCATCGGCCCAAGCTGCCTCCAAAAGAATGTGGCCAGGGTCGTGACGTCGCAGCACGTCGTAGATGAGATCGGTCGACATGGTCACCTGACGCCCGGATTTTACCTTGCCGGGGTGCCGCCGTTCGATGAGGCCGGCGACGACGGCGGCCAGCCGGAACGTGCGCTTCATCAGGTTGCTTTCCGCCAGCCAGGCGTCGAGGTCGTCGCCGAGCATGTCTTCGTCGAAGAGGTCGGCGAGCGATAGCCGTCCGTCGGCGATGAGACCTGAAAGGTCACCGTGTCCCCAGACAGCCAGTGCATAGTCGTTGGCGACAAAGCCCAGCGGCATCGCACCGGCGCGGTCGAGCCGCCGTGTCAGCAGCATGCCAAGCGTCTGGTGGGCAAGCCGGCCCTCGAAGGGATAGGCGACGAGGAAGTAGCGGCCGGCGCGCGGGAACGTCTCGACAAGGACTTCATCGGGGGCGGGAATGACCGACCGTTCTTTCTGCAGCGTCAGCCAATGGGCAACGGCCGGCGGCAGTCCGGGCCAGGCCTCGGGATTTGCAAGCATGGCTCGGACGCGGGCGGCGAGATGGGTCGACAAGGGAAATTTGTTGCCGCCATAACTCGGCACCATCGGATCGTCGGCGGATGCGCGCGAGACGAAGACTTCGGTGTCGCGCATGCCTTCGAAACGCAAAACTTCGCCTGCGAAGACGAAAGTCGCACCGGGTGGGAGCTGTTCGGCAAAGTACTCGTCGACTTCTCCCAAGACGCGGCCCCCCATACGTGCGCGGCTCTTGCCGCCGCGCGCCGAAACGAGGCGTACCTTCAGCATCGGAGAGTCGACGATAGTCCCGACGTTCAGCCGATACTGTTGCACGATGCGAGGATTGGAGACGCTTAGCTTGCCGTCCGGCGTTGGTTTCAGTTTCGCGAACCGTTCGTAGTTCTTGAGCGCGTAGCCGCCGGTCGAAACGAATTCGACAGCACGATCGAATTGGCGCCGTGTGAGATCGGCGTAAGGGAGTGCCGAGCGGACTTCGGCGAAAAGCGTATCGGGGTCGAAGGGTGCTTCACAAGCCATGCCGAGAATATGCTGTGCGAGAACGTCGAGCGTGCCGGAACGCGATAATATCGCGTCCTGAGCGCCGGCTTCCGCCGCCTGCTGAGCGGCGCGGCATTCGAGGACTTCGAACCTGTTTCCCGGCACGAGAAGCCCCTTCGATGGCTCGTCGAGGCGGTGGTTGGCGCGGCCGATGCGCTGCAGAAACCGGCTAGCGCCTTTCGGGGCTCCGAGGTGGATAACCAGATCGACGTCGCCCCAGTCAATGCCCAGGTCGAGCGTCGATGTCGCGACGACGGCGCGTAGTCTGCCAGCGGCCATCGCCGCCTCGACCTTTCTGCGCTGCGGCGCTTCGAGAGAGCCGTGATGCAGGCCAATCGGCAGGTTGTCGTCGTTGATGCGCCAAAGCTCTTGGAAGGCGACTTCGGCCTGAAGACGGGCGTTGACGAAGACGAGCGTCAGCTTGTGCGCGCGGATGGCGTCGTAGACTTCGCGCATGGCGTAGCGCGCCGTGTGGCCTGACCACGGGATGTCGTTTTCGACTTCGAGGATGCTGATTTCAGGTTTGGCACCGCCTTCGACGGTCACGAGATCGGATAGCAACGTTACAGTCTCAGGTTCGGATTGCGCGACGAGGTAGCCACGGAGTTCACTCGGACGCGCGACCGTCGCGGACAATCCGATCGTCATCATGTTCGGTGCGAGCGTTCGCAGGCGCGCAAGATCGAGCGCGAGGAGGTCGCCGCGCTTCGAGGCCGCAAGCGCGTGCAGTTCATCCAGAATGACGGTGTCGAGATCGGCGAAGAGGTGTGGCGCATCAGGGTGGCTCAAGAGCAGCGCGACCTGCTCGGGCGTCGTCAGCAGGATTTGGGGAGGTTTGACGCGTTGGCGCTGGCGGCGGGCGACGGACGTATCGCCGGTTCGCGTTTCGGTGCGGATTTTGAGGCCCATCTCGCCAATCGGCTCAATGAGGTTGCGTTCGACGTCAGTGGCGAGCGCCTTGAGCGGCGAGATGTAGAGCGTGAACAGGCCTGCTCCCGCTTTCTTGCGCTTTGCGCCGCCGAGCGCGACGAGGCTCGGCAAGAAACCGGCGAGCGTCTTGCCCGCGCCGGTCGGAGCAATGAGCAGCGTCGAGCGCCGCTCTCGTGCAGCATCGAGCAATGCCAGCTGATGGGCGCGGGGTTTCCAGCCACGGCGGGCGAACCACGCGGCAATTTCGGGCGGCAGCGCCGGTGTCGTGACCGGAGCTGAGGACGGAGGTTGTCGCTTCTGTCGTGTGGTCTTTGGCTTGGTGAGCGCCATGATTGCCGGTCGGAACGCTTCTGCTACTGGCTTGGTTCAGTATTTTCAAAGATGTAGCAAAGTTTGTGCGAACGATGCGAAGGGCGACGGTGCCTGCTAAAGCGGCAGTTTCGCCCATTGCTCCGTTTTTACGCCGCGCAATGCGTCAAGGTTCGCGTGACCCCTCCGCCGAACTTCGCGCGCCAGATGCGATTTGATCTCACCGATCAGTCCTGGCCCGGCATAGACCAAGCCGGTGTAGAGCTGCAGGAGCCTGGCGCCGGCTTCGATCTTCTCCAGTGCGCTTTCGCCGCTGTCGATGCCGCCGATGCCGATGAGCGGGATCTTGCCGTGTGTCGCTTCGAAGACGCGCGCCAGCATGATCGTCGAGCGGCGGAAGGCAGGGCGACCCGAAAGGCCGCCGGCCTCCTGAGCTTGCGTATCTTTCAGCCCGTCGCGCGCCAGCGTCGTGTTTGAAACGGCGATGCCATCGACGCCGTGGGCAAGCAGCCGTTCGCAGATCGGGTTCACATCGTCGGCCGCGATGTCCGGCGCGATCTTGACGATGATAGGCCTGCGCGGAGCGCCGCCAGAGACGAGGCGTCTCCGGGTTTCCATTATGCGGGATAGCAGCTCATCAAGCGCGGCGGGCGCTTGCAAATCGCGTAGGCCCGGCGTGTTGGGTGAAGAAATGTTGACTGTAAAATAGCTCGCGATGTCTGCGAAGGTTTCGATGCCCATGACGTAGTCGGCGGTGCGATCGGCGCTGTCTTTGTTGGCTCCGATGTTGACGCCGACAATTCCGTTTCTGCCTTTACGAGCTTTGAGACGCGCCAACGCTGCCGCGTGCCCGCCGTTGTTGAAGCCGAGCCGATTGATGAGGCCGTGATCGGCCACAAGTCGGAAAACACGCGGCTTGGGATTGCCTTGCTGTGGCTTCGGCGTCACGGTTCCGATTTCCGCGAAGCCGCAGCCCATCGCCAGGACGGCATCGGGAACGCGCGCGTCCTTGTCGTAGCCTGCGGCGATGCCGACCGGGTTTGGAAAATCAAGACCGAACGCGGTCTGCCGGAGGACGGCATCGTCAACGCCGATCTGACGCGGATGCACGCCACATTCGAGTGCTTTCAGCGTCGCCTCGTGAGCCTCTTCCGGGCCGAGCGCGAATAGCGCTGGGCGCGCCAGGCGGTAGACGGTTTTTAGCATGTGAACCACTGTTCATCGACGAGAGGAACGCCGTCGGCATCGAGGGTTAGTGGGCGCTGCCAAAGCACTTGAGACGCTGGAAGATTTCCATATAGATGCGGGAAAATATCGCCGCCCCGCGACGTTTCCCAGCGGAGTTCCGGACCAAGTTTCTCCTGTTCAAAGGCAATGAGAACAAGGTCGGTTTCGCCTCTGAAATGCTTCTCTAAAGTACCCCGCAACTGATGTTTAGACGAAAGATGGATGAAGCCGTCGCGGATGTCGTCGGCAGAGCCGGAAAAGTGTCCTATTGCAATCGCTTCGCGCCAGTCTGTGGCTTTTGCGATTTTATAAACAGTCTGCTGCATGCGAAACTTTGTGCTTTGACGAGGCGTTTGAAGCGCATCATATCTCGATGCGCAAACGAGTGTGGCGTGTGTCTGGGATCGTTGCTATCACGATTGGATATCTGCACAACCGGGATTAGCGGTTTGGGCGGATACGTGGGCTAGCGGAAGAGATCTCCGACCACAGCACATGGTAAGCGAAAAGGTCGTCGTATCCGTGTATCCAACGGCATCTCTCAGCATCTCCGAACTGCTTTCCGGGCCATATCTGCTGAACATTCCCGTCTTTCAGCGCCCCTATTCGTGGGGACGCGAGCAAGCGGAGCAGTTGCTCGACGACTTGATGGAGGCCGCGGGTATCGGCTTCGAAGGCGAGGCTGATCGCGACTATTTTCTCGGCGCCGTCGTGTTGATGGATGCGCCGGGCGTCGAGACGACGAAGCTGTCGTCGAAGATGGCGCAGCGCGAGTTCGGCGTGATCGACGGTCAGCAGCGCATTGTGACTTTGATGACGCTGCTTGCGGTGTTGCGCGATCTTGAATCGGATGCGCGCAGACCGATCGCGAAGCGCGTGCAAAGTATGCTTCATGCTCAGCAAGGGACGCGATTTTTTCGCACGGAGCGGTTCCGGCTGCATTTGGCCGGTTGCGAGCGGACGTTATTCGAAGACAGTATTCTGCATGTTGGAAGTGCGGTTTTGCCTTCGGAAATCGTCGCGACCTCATTGCAGGAGGCAACGCTTCTCGACGTGCGCGATCGCTTTCGGGCGATGCTGGCGGAAATGTCCGCGAGTGCGCGCAAGACACTGGCGGATTTCGTTGCCGACCGTTGCTACGTCGTGGTTATCGTCGGTACCGACATCGACAGATCGCATCAGATGTTCGTCGTGTTAAATGAGCGCGGCAAGAAGCTACAGCGTAACGACATTCTGAAGTCGGACGTCTTAAGCCGCCTACGGGCCGGAGATACCGGATGGGCGGCGCGCATGTGGGACGATACGAGCCTGTCTCTCGGCGACGGTTTCGAGCCGTTCTTCGGACATTTGCGAACCATTTTTGGTTACGGCCGCTTGCAGATCGTCTCGGGCGTCCGCTCGGTGATACGGGACGCGGGCGGTTCGGAAGCGTTCTTCAAGACGATCTTTCTGCCGTTCTCCAAAGCCTACGAATTGATCCGTAGCAACGGCGAAGGCGTGCTGCCGGGCGATATGCAGCGCATCCTGAGCTATCTCAATCGTCTGCCGGACGCCGACTGGGCACCCGCCGCCATTCTGGCACTCAAAGATTGGAATCAGGATCCAGACCGGGCCGCGTTTTTGCTCACAGAGATCGAGCGGCTTGCCATGCTGACGCGCCTCTTGTGCGCGGGCTCGGGTAAGCGTGTGCGCCGCTTTGCCGAACTGATCAAGGTCATCCGTTCCGGCGAGCCGATCGACCGGGCGCATCCGGTCTTCCAGATGACGCGAGACGAAGTCCGCAGCATCGCATTCCATCTCAGGGATCTTCACAAACGCAATCCAAAGGTGTGCCGGCTTCTGCTCCTGCGCTTGAGCGATGAGATCGGCGACACCGCGGCGAGCGTCGATCCCGACCTCTACACGATCGAGCATGTTCTTCCGCAACGGCCTGCGGCGTCGAGCACTTGGCGGCAGTCGCTTCCGAGCGCGGAGGAGCGCGCCGAGCTTGTAGATTGTCTCGGCAATCTGGTTCTCATCACGCAACAGGAAAATGACCGGGCCCGTAATGCCTCGTGGGCCGAGAAAAAGGAAATCTATGGCAAGGTTTCTTCGGACAAGGCTCCGTTGCTCGCCATCACGCGCGACGTGCTT
>DATBRP010000061.1:0-2407 GCA_036560245.1 Hyphomicrobium sp. | reverse complement strand
GCGGCAACGCTTTGCTGTCGCCAAAATTCCGGTGAAGCACGAAACGAGCTTCCAGGGCGGCGACGGCTACATGTACTTCGGCAATCGCGCTCTGACGACGCGGGCGCTGGCAACGATCGTGATGGACGGCGAAATCCCGGCGCCGGAAGACGACCCGTTCTATTCGGAGCAGAATTTCAGTCTCGATTTCTTCCTGCGGCTGCGCGCATTCCAGCAGGAACTCTTCGCGCATGACGGCTACCGGGCCGTGCTCGGAGCGTTCGGCCCCAACTTGCTGTTCAAGACGGGATCGCGGCCGGTGAAGCGTCAGGGTGAGCACGCGTCCGATCGCGGCAACCCCGCGCGCATGCGCGCCATTCCGAACAACGCCATCCTGCAGCAGTTCGGCTACATCGCCAATGTCGTCGCTGGCCTCGGCAAAGCTGTCGGTGCCGATCAGGATCGTTTCAACAAGCTTGCAAAATCGTCGAAGCGGCTGCGGTCGCTCCTCGACATGATCGCGTACGGCAAGAAGATCTCGAGCCTCAATGCGATGGCGGCAAATGCCAAAGTGTTCGACGCTGGCCTGTGGGCGTCGCGCGCCTCATGGGGGCGCGAGGAGGCACTGAGCAGCGCATTCCGCACCCTTGCGACGCATCTGCTGCCCGATGATCGTCAAGGTGCGATCTCCGAGCTTGTCCATCTCCTGCGCCTCGACGCCATCGATCTGCATGCCATCCTCAAGGACCAGAATATCGAGGACGGCATCGTACCCGACGAAAACCGGCTGGAACTTGATCTCCTGTATGCCATCCGGCTGGCACTGATCATGCGCATCTACATTCTGGCGGCGCAGTTGCCGCGCTTCACACCGCAGGATGGCCTCTCGCATGCCCAGGTTCTGGAAATGGCCCTAAGCCTCGAAATTCCGGAAGTTCTGAGCGTCTTGAGAAAGGCATTCCCACACGGCGCCAAGCAACTGGACGAGCAAAGTGCGCCATCGTTCGATGAGCAGGCAACGTATCGTCCGCGTGGCATCGATGATTACGCGCGGCTCGAAACCGAGATACTGACGCCGATGGAGATTGCTTACGAGTTCGTGCGTGAGATCGGCACCGGCATTTCACACCACTTTGGTGCCTTCGGCTGACGATCGGCCAGTCGACCGAAATTTAACGCCCTGGCTGGCTGCGGGATTTTTGCTTATCGCGTGCCGCTCCGGCGCGCGTCTGCTTCAGGTCGGCAGCGGCGAGCGCAAAGACTTCGCCGCTGCTCTTTTCTGTATCGAGCCACAAAAACGGCAGATCCGGCCGCGATGCTTCGAGCGCCGCTTGTCCTGTGCCGATTTCGACGATCAGATTTCCTTTGAGCGACAGACGGCCGCCAGCTTCGCGCAGAATGCGCCGGACGAGATCGAGCCCGTCCGCACCGCCAAGGTGAGCAAGCCGCGGCTCGGCCTGGTATTCGGGCGAAAATGCCTCGACCTCACCGGCCGCGACGTAAGGCGGGTTCGAAATGATGAGATCGTAGGAACCCGCAGGAAGGTCATCGAAGAGGTCGGCTTTGAAGATATGGATCTGCGTTTCGAGGCCGTAGTCGCGGACGTTGCGCTCGGCGACCTGAAGCGCATCTTGTGAAATATCGCTCGCGTGGATTTCGGCATTCGGGAACGCCTCGGCCGCGAGGATCGCAAGACAGCCTGAGCCGGTGCAGAGGTCGAGCACGCGGGTGATCGCCGCCGCGTCGGGAACGACCGAGGCGAGCCGATCCTGCGCCAAAAGCTCACCGATGAACGAGCGCGGCACGATCACGCGCTCGTCGACATAGAACTTGCGCCCCTGGATGTAGGCGGCGTTCGTTAGATAGGCGGCCGGTTTGCGCGTTTCGATGCGCCTCGAAATGATGGCGCTGACGGTTTCGCGCTCCGCCGGCGTCAGCCGGCAGTCCAGCCACGGATTGATGTCGTCGATCGGCAGGTCGAGCGTTGCAAGGATCAGGAACGCGGCTTCATCGACGGCGTTATCGCTGCCGTGACCATAGACGAGCCGCGCTCGGCTCATCGACGTGACGGCGTACCGGAGCCAGTCGCGGATTGTGACAAGCTCGCCGGGTAGCGCTCGTTTATCTTTGTCCGTCATGGCGCGTTAAATCCGGACTGAGCGCAACGAGACCGGCGCGCCGGTGTATGCTCGGTCAGTGGGTCGCCGGCAACTCGTCGAACCTGATGAGGCGGCGTTCGTTTTCATCCCACAACTTCAGCCGCGCGCATCTGATGCTGTCGCGCAGCGTCAGCCGGTTGATCGACTTCAGCTCGGGACTCGCGTTGAGACAGTCAAGCAGGCGGTAGTTGGGGATCATGCTGTTGAGATGATGGATATGGTGCAGACCGATATTGCCGGTGAACCAGTTCAGCACACTCGGCAGTTTA
>DATBRP010000060.1:0-5823 GCA_036560245.1 Hyphomicrobium sp. | reverse complement strand
CCGGGCATTCTCCCGGTTGAGATTACCAACTGTTAAGATGCCTGACATCCTGCGGTAATCCCGTCTCCATTACGCCTCCTCAGCTAGGCTTACGACGCCTGAGATCAGCTTGGAGACCTAGGGATGCTTCCCCACCGCGCTTCGAATTTCCGTACGACAGCAAAACTCGCACCGGCAGGCGTGGCATTCGCCGCCATCGCAGCAGTCGGCTTTGGCTTTTTTACCCCAACGTATTCCGTCCGCGCCGACACGGCGACCGGGCAAACGGTCGAAACCCCGATGGGGCGTGCGCCGTTATCTTTCGCCGACCTCGTCGATCGCGTTAAGCCGTCGGTCGTCTCGGTATCTGTTATCAATGATGGCGGCGCCTCGAAGGTCGCCGAGAATAACAAAAACGATAAAAACGATAAAAACGACAAGGGCGACAAGAAGGGCTTCACCTTCCCCGATCTTCCCCCCGATCACCCGCTGCATGACTTCTTCAAGCACTTGCCGAAGGAATTCGGACAGCAGGAAAACGGCGGCCGTCCCAAGATCATTCAGGGTCAGGGCTCGGGCTTTGTCATTTCGCCCGATGGCTACGTCGTGACCAACAACCACGTGATCGACGGCGCGACCAAGATCCAGGTCTCCTTCGACAACGATGAAACGAAGTACGACGCCAAGCTCATCGGCACCGATCCGCGCACCGACGTGGCGTTGCTAAAGATCGAAAGCAACAAGACCTTCCCGGCGGTGAAGCTGTCGAAGAAAGCGCCGCGCGTTGGCGATTGGGCCTTGGCCGTCGGCAATCCGTTCGGCCTTGGCGGCACGGTGACGGCGGGCATCGTCTCGGCGCTCGCACGCGACATCGGCTCCGGCCCCTACGACTACATGCAGATCGACGCGGCCGTGAATCGCGGCAACTCCGGCGGTCCGACGTTCAACCTCGATGGCGAAGTCATCGGCGTCAACACGGCGATCTTCTCCCCGTCGGGCGGCAACGTCGGCATTGCCTTCGACGTTCCGGCCAAGACGGTCGAGGAAGTCGTAACGCAGCTCAAGGCCGGTGGCACCGTCAAGCGCGGCTGGCTCGGCGTGAAGATCCAGAACGTCGATGAAGACACTGCCGCAAGCCTCGGATTGACGGACGCACACGGTGCGCTCGTCAGCGAAGTTACGCCGAACGGCCCGGCCGCCGCAGCAGGCATCAAGACTCAGGACGCGATCCTGCAGGTGAACAACGACAAGATCGCCGACAGCCGCGACCTGGCGCGGAAGATCGCCGAACTGGCTCCGGATTCGCCCGTCGAAATCAAGGTCTGGCGCAACAACGCCGAAAAGTCACTGAAGGTGAAGTTGGGCCTGTTCCCGAAGAACGCCGAAGCCCTGATGAACGACAACGACGGCGATAACAACGGCTCCAGCGACGACAACAGCAAGTCCCAGCTCGAACTCAGCCAGCTCGGCGTCACGTTGATGCCGGCCCGGACCGGCTCGGATGAGGAAGGCGTCGCCATTGCCGAAGTCGATCCTTCGTCCGACGCCGCCGAGAAGGGGCTGAAACCCGGCGACGTGATCCTCGAAGTCTCGGGCCAGACCGTTAAGTCTCCCGACGACGTCGTGACCGGCGTCAAGAAGGCCCAGGACCTGAAGCGGACAGCCGTGCTCCTGCACATCAAGTCGTCCGGCGAGAAGCGGTTCGTCGCCGTGCAGCTCGCCACGAAAAAAGGCTGAGGGTTAACGCGATGACAACTTCGGGCAGCTCCGTCAACCACACGGCGGGGCTGCCTCGACGTTTGCCTGATGGCCAGCTAAACAGTGAATCCAGAGACGGCCAGGATCAGAAGAACGCCATGCGCGTGCTCGTAATCGAAGACGACAAGGAAACCGCGCAGTTTCTTCAAAAGTCTTTGAAAGAGAATGGGCATACCGCCGATCTCGCCGGAGACGGCGAGGCGGGCCTCGCGCTCGCGACCGACGGCGCCTACGACGTTCTGATCGTCGACCGCATGCTGCCGCGGCTCGATGGGTTGTCGGTTATCAAGTCGCTTCGGGTTCAGGGAAACCGTACACCCGTTCTCATCCTTTCAGCGCTCGGCGAAGTCGATGACCGCGTCAAAGGCCTCCGCGCCGGCGGCGACGATTATCTGACGAAGCCCTACGCCTATTCCGAACTCCTGGCGCGCGTCGAAGCGCTGGGCCGCCGCACCGCGCCCGAAGAACAGCAGACGCGCTATGCCGTCGGCGATCTCATCCTCGACCGGCTGTCGCATCGCGTGACGCGCAGCGGCGAGCACATCCTGTTGCAGCCGCGCGAATACCGGCTGCTGGAATATCTCATGCAGCACGCGGGGCAGGTCGTGACGCGCACGATGCTGCTCGAGCATGTCTGGGACTATCACTTCGATCCGCAAACGAACGTCATCGACGTGCACGTCTCTCGTCTGCGCGCGAAAATCGATAAGAACTTCGACAAGCCGTTGCTGCATACGGTTCGGGGCGCAGGATACACAATCCGTGACGGCCCTGCTTGAACGCGTCGCGAAGGCGGCATCGACAACGGCATTCGGACTAAGCGCGGCGGCGGTGGCATTTTTTCTGTTTGCCGCCGCCATCGTCGTCGGCTTCCTGTTCTGGCAAACCAACAATCTGATGACCAGCCAGGTGCTCGGCGTGCTCAACGCCGAGGCGCGCATCCTGTCGTCGGAAATGAAAGTCGGCGGCAGCACAAAGCTCGCCGAGACGGTCGCTGCGATGTCGCGGCCCCAGGGGACAGGGCTCTATTATCTCGCCGACGGTCAAGGCGCGAAGATCGCCGGCAACCTCAATCGCATTCCGCCGGAGCTTGAGGGCGATCCGCAGGGCGGAGTCTTCAGCTATCAGCCGGCCAAAGACGGCAACGGCGCGCCGCACCTCGCGGTCGCCATTCCGGTCAATCTCGGCGCCGACATGCAGCTCATTGTCGGGCGCGATATCGAAGATCAGCGCACCTTCGCGGATTCGATTCGGCGGGCATTCCTCATCGGCTTCGGCGTGCTGTCGTTGGCTGGGCTGCTTGGCGGTCTTGCCGTCAGCCGGCTCATTCTCAACCGTATGGATGCGATCACATCGGCGAGCCGTTCGATCATGGAAGGCGATCTGACGCGGCGCATTCCGACGAGCGGCGGCGGTGGCGAACTCGACTCGTTGGCGCAAAATCTCAATGAAATGCTCGACCGCATCGAAGGCCTGATGAACGGGCTTCGCGAAGTCTCCGACAATATCGCCCATGACTTGAAGACGCCGCTCAATCGCCTGCGCAACGCCGCCGAGGCAGCGCTGCGCGATCCGCGCGGGGGCGAGGCTTACCGCGAAGGCCTCGAACGCACGATCGAGAAATCGGACGAGCTCATCAAAACCTTCAATGCTCTGCTTCTCATCGCCCGCCTCGAAGCGGGCCCGCTCGAAGACAGCGTCGAGACTTTCGATCTCGGCCGGTTCGTGGAGGACGTGGCGGAACTCTATACGCCCGCCGCCGAAGAGGCCGGCTTCGCCCTTTCGATTGAAGCAGAGAAGAGCGTCTTCGTTCGTGCCAATCGCCAGCTCATCGGTCAGGCGGTCGCCAATCTGATCGACAACGCCATCAAGTATTCGCGCGGCGGCGAGCCGGGAAGCGCCATCACGGTGCGCGTCTACCGGGATCCCGGCGGCATCGCCATTTCTGTCGGCGATCATGGCCCGGGCATCGGCGCGGCCGACCGCGAAAAGGTGCTGAAGCGATTTGTGCGTCTCGAGGCAAGCCGGACGCAGCCGGGAACCGGGCTTGGCCTCAGCCTCGTCGCGGCGGTGGCGCGGCTGCACCACGGCGAAGTTCGGCTCGAGGACAATCATCCGGGTCTCAAAGTCGTGCTGATGCTGTCGGGCAAATGCCTCGTTGCGGCGCCAAACGGGGGGAACGGCGCCCCCGGCATTGCGGGTGGTGACGCAGAGGTCGGTATTGCGGCACAATGAGCCGATGGATCAGCCTCTCGAATCAAGCCTCGCGTCCCGCATCGTTGAAACGCCTGTTGCTACTGCCGACGGCCGCGGGACCGAGCGTCTAGCCGCTCTCGTCGAGGAGGCGGGCGCGACGTCTCCGGCTCTCACGGCGGCGTTGCGGGATCCAAAGGTCGAGGCGCTGTTGCGCGGAACCTTCGAGGGCTCGCTCTATCTCACGACGATTGCGTCGCGCGACGCCGCACGCCTGGGCCGAATTCTGACTGGATCGCCCGAAGATCATTTCGCAAGCGCGACCGAAGTCCTTGCTGCAAGCATGCGCGCCGCCAGCGATATGACGGCGGCGAAGAAAGCCCTCCGTCTCTACAAATCCGAAGTCGCCTTGTTGACGGCGCTGGCCGACCTCGGCGGCGTCTGGCCGGTAATGACCGTGACGCGCGTCCTGTCGCAAAGTGCCGATGCGGCCGTCGCGGAGGCGGTCCGCTTTCTTTTCCGCATCGCGTCCGAGAAAGGCCTTTGGCAGCCGCTCGACGCAGCCGCGCCGGAGCAGGGGTCCGGTTACTTCGTCCTGGCAATGGGCAAGCTCGGCGCTTTCGAACTCAATTATTCGAGCGACGTCGATCTCATCGTCTTCTTCGATCGCGAGAAGTCACGCCTGGCGGGCAACGGCGACCTGCAATCCTTCTTCGTGCGCCTGACGCGCGATCTCGTCCTGCTGCTCGATGAACGGACGCAGGACGGCTACGTGTTCCGCACCGATCTCCGCTTGCGCCCCGACGCCGGGGCAACGCAGATCGCGCTGTCGACGGCCGGCGCGCACGGCTACTACGAGACGGTCGGCCAGAATTGGGAACGCGCCGCGATGATCAAGGCGCGGCCGATCGCCGGCGACCTTGCGGCGGGAGAAGAATTCCTCAACGAACTGTCGCCGTTCGTCTGGCGCAAATATCTCGACTTTGCCGCCATCGCCGACATCCACGCGATGAAGCGCCAGATCCATGCCCACAAGGATATCGGCGGCATTGCCGTGCTCGGTCAGAACCTGAAGCTCGGGCGCGGCGGCATCCGCGAGATCGAGTTCTTTGTGCAGACGCAGCAACTGATCGCCGGCGGCCGGCAAACGGACCTGCGCGTGCGGCCGACGCTCGATGCGCTCGCGGCACTCGCAAAACGCGGTTGGGTAAAGCCCGAAGTTCGCGCCGAACTCGCCGAGGCCTATCAATATCTGCGCCGCCTCGAGCACCGCCTGCAGATGGTCGCGGACGAGCAAACGCATGAGATGCCATCGAACCCGGAAGTTCTCGAAACCTTCGCACGCTTCGCCGGCTACCTGAGCGCGAAAGGGTTAGCCGCCGAGCTGACGCATTGGCTCGAAACGGTCGAGAAGCATTACGCTGGTCTTTTCGAGGATGCCCCGGCACTGGCGGCCGAAGGCTCGAGCATGGTCTTTGCCGGCGCCAAGGACGACCCACAGACGCTCGCGGAACTCAAGCGGCTCGGCTATTCGCAGCCCTCGCAAGTTCTGGCGATCGTACGCGGCTGGCACCACGGCCGCACCCCGTCGGTGAGATCGCCGCGCGCCCGCGAACGTCTGACGGAAGTGCAGCCGCTGCTGATCGCGGCGCTCGCTGATACCGTCGATCCAGACGGCGCCATTGCGAGCTTCGATCGCTTTCTTTCCGAATTGCCGTCCGGCGTGCAGCTCTTTTCGCTTCTCAAAGCGCAGCCGGGATTGATCCGGCTTTTCGCCGACATCATGGGATCGGCGCCGCGACTGGCGCGCATCCTCTCGAAACGCCGCCGCCTGCTCGATGCCGTACTCGATCCGCAGGCGCTCGGCAGCCGGATAGACGAAGATGCAATCGA
>DATBRP010000059.1:0-2808 GCA_036560245.1 Hyphomicrobium sp. | reverse complement strand
GAGCAAGGGCCCCGTTGTGATCGAGCTTCGCCCCGATCTGGCGCCGAAGCACGTCGAGCGCATCAAGGCGCTGGCGCGGGAGAAGTTTTACGACGGCATCGTGTTTCATCGCGTCATCGACGGCTTCATGGCCCAGACGGGCTGCCCGCAGGGCCGTGGCACCGGCGGCTCGAACCACCCGAATCTGCCGGCCGAGTTCAACGCCGAGCCCCACGTGCGCGGCGTCTGCTCGATGGCACGCTCGTCGAACCCCAATTCGGCGAACAGCCAATTCTTCATCGTTTTCGACGACGCGACCTTCCTGGACAAGCAATACACCGCGTGGGGCAAGGTCATCGAAGGCATGGAGAACGTCGACAAACTCGCCAAAGGCGAGCCGCCGAAGAGCCCGGACAAGATGATCTCGGTTCGCGTCGCCGCGGACGCCGCCTGATGCTCGAGACAGGCGACAATACGAAAGGCGCGCCGACAAGCGCGCCTTTTCTCATTCTGGCATGGGCAGGCCTTGCCGGTGCCGCCGGCGTTTCGCTCGCGGCCGTCGCGACGCATAAAGTCGATAGCCCCGCGCTTGCGACGGCAGCAATGATGCTGACGCTTCACGCCGCCGCCGCCATCGCCATTGTTGCCGTCGCCGCGCGGGTCGCGCGCCCGTGCCTATGGAGCGCGACAGCCCTGCTGATGCTCGCTGCGGCATCGTTGTTCTCCGGCGAAATCGCCTTTCACACGCTCACCGGCAACGCGTCGTTTCAGATGCTGGCGCCGGTCGGCGGCAGCCTGATGATTGCGAGCTGGCTCGGCGTAGCCGGTCTCGCGATTGCCAGCGCGCTTCGAGGACGCTGAGCGGAACGACCCGAATGCGCACGGACCTTTTTGATTTCGAACTGCCCGACAGCGCCATCGCGCTGCATCCGGCCGAACCGCGCGACGCGGCGCGGCTCCTCGTCGTGCATCCAGTAAAAGGCGGCTGCGCGCGTGACGATGCCGATCTCATGGACAAAACCGTGCGCGATCTGCCGAGCCTGCTGCAACCGGGTGACGCTTTGGTCTTCAACGACACACGCGTGATCCCGGCGGCGCTTTCCGGCGTCCGCATCCGCGACGACGTGCAGGCTAAAGTCGATTTCAATCTGACGAAACGCGTGAACGAGAATTCCTGGCGCGCGTTTGCACGGCCCGCCAAGCGCCTCGAAGTCGGCGATCGTGTGCATTTCGGTCATGCGGGCGAGAGCTGTCTGCTCGGCGCGCTCGATGCGACGGTGTCGGCCAAGGGCGAAGCGGGTGAGGTCGAACTGGCGTTCGATTTTTCCGGTGGCGTGCTGGATGAAGCGATCCAGGCCGTCGGCGTGATGCCTCTGCCGCCTTATATCGCGCTGAAACGCGCCACCGACGACCGCGACCGGAAGTCTTATCAGACGATCTACGCCAGCAAGGATGGCGCCGTGGCTGCGCCGACCGCCGGCTTGCATTTCACGCCCGAACTTCTGGCGGCGATCGACGCGCGCGGCGTCTCGCAACACTTCGTGACGCTGCACGTCGGGGCAGGGACCTTTCTTCCCGTGAAAACCGATGATACCGACGCGCACCTCATGCACAGCGAGTGGGGCGAAGTCTCGGCCGAGACGGCCGCAGCCCTCAATGCCGTGCGAGCCCGCGGCGGCCGCATCGTCGCCGTCGGTACAACGTCCTTGCGGCTTCTCGAAAGCGCAGCGCAAGACGATGGTTCGCTCGCGGCTTGGTCGGGCGAGACCGCGATCTTCATCACGCCCGGCTACCGCTTCAAGGCGATCGACGTGCTGATGACGAACTTCCACCTGCCGCGCTCGACGCTGTTCATGCTGGTCGCGGCGTTCTCCGGCCTCGGCACCATGCGCGCCGCCTACGGCCACGCGATTAACGCCGGCTACCGCTTTTATTCCTATGGCGACGCCAGCCTGCTATTCCCCGCAGATGCAAGATCTTCCCAATAGCTCGATGACCGAACCCTTCGCCTTCCATCTGAAACGAAACGACGGCTCCGCACGCCTCGGAGAAATCCGGACGCCGCGCGGCGTTATCCGCACGCCGGCCTTCATGCCGGTCGGCACGGTGGCGACGGTCAAGGCGCTTTACCCGGAACAGGTGCGCGCCGCGGGCGCCGACATCATCCTCGGCAACACGTATCACTTGATGCTGCGGCCGGGCGCGGAGCGCATCGCCAAGCTCGGCGGTTTGCATAAATTCATGCGCTGGGATGGGCCGATTCTCACGGACTCCGGCGGCTTCCAGGTGATGAGCCTCGGCAAGATCCGCAAGATCACGGAGGAGGGCGCCGCGTTCCAGTCGCATCTCGACGGTTCGCGGCACATGCTCTCGCCTGAGCGGTCGATTGAAATTCAATGTCTGCTCGGTGCCGACATCCAGATGCAATTCGACGAATGTATCGAGCTTCCGGCTGAACGCGGCGAAGTCGAACGCGCCATGGAATTGTCGCTGCGCTGGGCCGAACGCTCGAAGCGTGCGTTCGAAGCGCAGATCGCATCCGGCGGTGCGCGGCCGGGGCAGGCGCTGTTCGCCATCGTGCAGGGTGGAACCGACGCCGAACTGCGACGCCGTTCGGCGGAAGCGCTCGTCGCGATGGACTTTCCGGGTTACGCCGTCGGCGGTCTTGCGGTCGGCGAAGGCCACGATGCGATGATTGCGACGCTCGCCGAAACGCTACCTTCTTTGCCGAAGGACAAGCCGCGCTATCTGATGGGCGTCGGTACGCCGCTCGATCTGATCGAGTCCGTTCGTCTCGGCGTCGATATGTTCGACTGCGTGATGCCGACG
>DATBRP010000058.1:0-5944 GCA_036560245.1 Hyphomicrobium sp. | reverse complement strand
GTGCCGGCGATCGGGCGGATGGTGACTTCGCCGTCGCGAACGCGGACGAGAATCTCGGGCGAGGAGCCGACGAGCTGGAAGGAGCCCAAGTCGAGATGGAATAAAAACGGCGAGGGGTTGAGGCGGCGGAGCGATCTATAGAGCGCGAACGACGGCAGTTCGAAGGGCGCCGAAAACCGTTGCGACAGCACGACCTGAAAGATGTCTCCGGCCTTGATGTACTCTTTGGCTTTCGCGACCATCGCCATGTATTCGGCTGGCGACGTGTTCGACTGCGGCTCGGGAAGCGCCACGACGGAAGCAACGGCCGCCGATCCATGAGGCAACGGTGCGTCGAGACTGTCGACCGCCGCCTGAAGGCGCGCGCGTGCAGCGGCGTAGGCATCTTCAACCGAAATGCCCGGGCTCGGACGCGCCGGCGTCACCAGGATCATCTCGTCTTTAACGTTGTCGAAAATCAACATCAGCGTCGGACGAATGAGGATGGCGTCCGGTACGCCGAGCGGGTCGGGCGTCATTTCCGGCAGATTCTCGATGAGCCGCACGGTGTCGTAGCCCATATAGCCGAAGATGCCGGCCGCCATCGGCGGCAGCGACTCCGGCAACGTGATGGCGCTCTCGGCCAACAGCTTACGAAGCGATTGGAGCGTCGGAATCTCGTCGCGAACGAAGGCGGCCGGATCGGTGATCGGCGTTCGGTTGATACGGGGCGCCTCGCCCTCGGCCTGCCAGATGAGGTCGGGAGAGAATCCAATGACGGAATAGCGGCCGCGCGCCGATCCACCTTCGATCGATTCGAGCAAAAAGCTCATCGGCCGGCGTTCGCCGAGCTTTAGATAGGCGGAAACCGGCGTCTCGAGATCGGCGACGAGCCGCGTCCAGACGACCTGGGCGATGCCGTCGTCGTACACCTGGGCGAAGGCATCGCGGCTCGGAAGAATGTCGGCGCCGGAACCGGGCCGTGCGGCGCCTGCATCGCCCGACGTTGGCGCCGCCGGCTTATCTGATGACGGCTTGTTTGAGGACGGCGGTGCCGTCGGGGCGTTCACCTGTTCCTCACTCTTGGCTGACGCCGACGGCCGAGTTGAGCTCGGCTTGGTTGACGGAGGCGCCATAACGCTTTTTCAGGGCTTCGGTATATTCGTTCAGCGACTCGTTTGCGAGTTCGGATTCGAGCCGATGTGTCAGTTCGTCGGTTTCGGTCAGCGATGGGGCCGCTGCCGGAATGATGTCGGCGACGCGGAACACGATGTCGGTCGAGCGGTCGCTCGAGGGTCCGTATCCGGCTTTGCCTTTCGGAAACGCGAACGCCTGCGCCACCATCGCTTCGGAAAGGCTCGGCGGGATCGTCTTGCGTGTAATCGGGTCCGTCTTCTCGACCTTGTTTTTCGCCTCGCCCTCGAGCGCGGTCATCGCTTCGCCGCCGTTGACGCGATCGGTCAATTTTTTCGCAAGCTCATCGATCAGCCGGTGCCTTTCGGAAGAAAGATAATCTTTCTTCACCTGATCCTTGACCTGGTCGAACGACTTTTGCTTCGGCGCCTCCGTCGACAATACGTTGACCCAAGCGAAGCCGTTGTCGGCGAGTTCGATTGCGCTATCGTCGGAGCTGTCGGGCGCGAACGCCCGCGCCATGATCTTGCGGATATCGGGTGTCTCCATCACCGGCTTGCCGTCGGGACCGAGGCCGGTCGCGTCCGCTGCCGGAATTTCCTTGAAGCCGAGCTTCGACTGGTCGGCAATTTCCTTCAGCGTCTTGCCGGCTAGACGGGCATCCTCAACCTCGTCGCGCTTGTTCTGCAGATCGTTCATGGCCTTATCGGTCGCGAGCTTGTCGCGCACCTGATCCTTGACGTCGGCGAGGGTATGCGTGACGCCCGGCTCGATCTGGGTGACGCGCAAAATGACGGTCGCGAAGCGGCCTTCGACGACGTCGGAATACTTGTCTTTTTCGAGCGAGAACGCGATATCGGCGATCTTGGGATCGATCAAGCCCTTCTTGGTGATGAGGCCGAGGTCGACGTCGGTGTCCTTGGCGCCCGCTTCCTTGGCAACGTCGCCGAAGGTTTTGGTGCCGTCGCGCAATGCCTTTAGCGCGGCTTCGGCCGTCGCCTTGTCTTTGAAGGCAATCTGCTGCACGCGCCGCTGCTCAGGGACATTGTAACTGTCCTTGTTCGCCTCATACGCCTTAGCGATGTCGTCGTCGCTGATGTTGATCTGCTTCTTGAGGTCATCCACTGTCAGTGTCAGCACCTGCACCTTGCGGTACTCGGGCGTCATGTATTGGGCCTTGTCGGCGTCGTAGCGCTTCTGGAGCGTGGCTTCGTCCGGATCGGCGACGGTGACGGCATCGGGGTCGACTTTTATCCACTCGATGACGCGCTTTTCCTCATTGTAGGCGTGCATCAGATCAAAGAGCGGTTTCGGAACGGTTTGGCCTTGCAGGAAGGCCCCGACCACGGCGCTTCTCAGTTCATCTTTGCGGCGAAGGTTGAGGAAGCCCTGTTCGCTCATGCCCATCTGTTGCAGCAACTGATAAAAGCCCTGCTTGTTGAATTTGCCGTCCGTCTGGAAATTGGGGTCCGATTCGATACCCGAGACGAGCGCCTTGTCGGAAAGCGCGAGACCCAGTTGCTCGGCGTGGGCTTCGATCGCGGCCCCGGCCACCATCTGTGCCAGAACCTGTCTGTCCAGACCGAACGAGCGACCCTGTTCGGCGGAGATGCGCTGCTTGGCCTGACGCGAGAAACGGTCGAGCTCATCTTGATACGAGCGGCGGAATTCTTCGGCCGTAATCTCCGTGTTTCCAACCTTGGCGACGAAGCCTTGGCCCCAACCGCGGAACACGTCGGCGACGCCCCAGATGCCGAAGCTGAAGACCAGGATTGCGAACAGCAGCTTGGCGACCCGAGTCTGGGCGCCGCGTCTCATTGCTTCAAGCATGGAAGTAGCAGATCCCGTTGATGGAAGCGTGACGCTGCCGCGCGGGAGGGCGTAGGGTCAAACGGCTTCGTATGGTGACGAACCCCACGTGACGGGGCGGATAAGCATGATATGAAGCGCAGGCCGCTGCGGATTGCAAGGGTGCAGGAGCGCCGGCGCGCATAGAGCTGCCGAGCGCCGCGATTCACGGCGATAAACGGCCGTTTCGGTCCATGACAAAAGGGATAGCATGGCAGGGCAAGGGCACAATATCCGGCCCCTCGTGGCTGGAAATTGGAAAATGAACGGTCTCAAGGCGAGCCTAGCCGAGGTGACAGCAGTACGCGACGCGTTGACCGGACCTTTGGCCTCGGTCGGCGCCAGTGTGATGATCGCTCCGCCCGCCACGCTCATTGCTTCGTTTTCGGCGGCGACTGCGGGCTCTCCGTTGCAGCTTGCCGGCCAGGATTGTCATGCCGAGCCGTCGGGCGCCCACACCGGCGACATCGCTGCGGAAATGCTCAAGGACGCGGGTGCTTCGGCGGTCATCGTCGGTCACTCGGAGCGTCGTGCCGATCATGGCGAGACAAGTGCGCTTGTAAAAACCAAGGCGGCCGCTGCTCATCGCGCGGGACTTATCGCCATTGTCTGCATCGGCGAAACGCAAGATGAGCGCAGGGCGGGATCGACGCTTAAGGTGGTGTCGCAGCAACTTAAGGGCTCGTTGCCGGAAGCTTCGTCGGTGGCGGATACGGTCGTGGCCTACGAGCCGGTTTGGGCCATTGGGACAGGGCTGACGCCGTCTTCGGCGGACGTAGCAGAGGTCCATGCCGCGATCCGGAAGGACCTGACAGAGCTTTTCGGGGCCGAGGGCGCGAATATACGCATTCTTTACGGCGGTTCGGTCAAACCCGACAATGCGACGGCGCTGATGTCGATTGCGAACGTCAACGGTGCCCTGGTTGGGGGCGCCAGTCTCAAGGCAAGTGATTTTCTAGCCATAGTTCGGGCTTATGAGGGCCGATGATGTCGTCCTGCCGCCGCTATGCCGTTCTGCTCGCCGCACTCGTCGCGCTGCCAGCCGGCGCGCATGCGACCCCGCCCAAGATCGACGCAGATACCTGCACGCAATTGCGTCTGGAGGAGGCGAAGTTCCGCCAGTCCGGCATCGTTAACGACATGAGCAAGGGGCCGGAGTGGGCGAAGGCCAATTTATCTCCCGCACGGCTGCGTGAGATCGAGCACTATATTCAGCTCGACGAGCAGGTGGAATTCGGCTGCCGCGACGCGAAGTTGTCGGCCGACGCCGAGAAGGCCAGTAAGGCGGCGGCGCGGATCGAAATCAATTCCGACGCCGATCCGACCGCGCCGCTACCGACTGATCCCGCGAAGCCCGGCAGCAAGGCGAAATCGAAGCCGTCGGCGCACAAACACGCGAAACACAAGAAATCGAAAACGGCCGATCCGAAGTCAGGCAGTCTTGATCAATCGAAAAAGACAACCAAATCCAGCCAATCAGAAAGTGCACCGCCGGAACCTGCGGTCGCAGATTCGACGGAGCCTGCGGCTTCGACGGCAATGCCGGCTGCGAGTGCGTCCCCGGCTTTCGGGTTTGGGGAGACAGTCGTTGTTCCGCCGTCGCCATGAAGCCGGCTAGCACGCTACTATTGCGGCTCGGCACGAAAATGGCGACAAAGCAGGGGCTGGCCGCGTGAGACGGCCTAGTGTATAGCGGCGCGCTTGGACCATCGGGCTTGACCCGATTAGATTTAAGTCACGGAAACGAATTATTATGGCCACCGTCCTCCTCGTCATCCACCTTATGGTCGCGACCGCGCTCGTCGGCGTGGTGCTCATGCAAAAGTCTGAGGGCGGCGCGCTGGGCATGGACGGCGGCGGTGGCGGCGGTGGGTTTCTGACCGGCCGCGGCACAGCCAATCTGCTGACGCGGACCACCGCGGCCCTTGCGGCGGCGTTCTTTCTTACAAGCATCCTTTTGACTCTGCTGGCTCGCCATTCGGCGCCGGTCGGTTCCGTCTTCGACACCGTCAAACCCGGCACGCCGGCAACCGGTCCTGCCGTTCCGGGCAATGGCGCGTCGAAAGCTCCGGCGGATCGCGGCGGTATTCTCGACAAGCTGCAGCCGCTGCAGAATTCGCCTCAGGTTCCCCAGAACCAGTAGGTCCTTGCCGTAGCCCGCAACACTGCGGCAGGTAGCTGCAACGTAGCTCGACAGCCTAACGGCCGGACGTTGCGACCTTTTCGAATGGTGAAGGTGCAAAAAAGCCGCTTCGAATCCGGCGGCACATGTGCAAGAACCAAGGCCCATGCAGCGGTATATCTTCATCACCGGCGGCGTGGTCTCCTCCCTAGGCAAAGGCCTCGCATCCGCCGCCCTTGGCGCGCTCCTTCAAGCGCGTGGGTATTCGGTCCGGCTCAAGAAACTTGATCCGTATTTGAATGTCGATCCGGGCACGATGAGTCCGTATCAGCATGGGGAGGTCTTCGTCACCGATGACGGTGCCGAGACAGACCTCGACCTCGGCCACTATGAGCGGTTCACTGGCGTTCCGGCAAAGAAGTCGGACAACGTCACGACGGGGCGCATCTATCAGGACATTCTCGCCAAGGAACGCCGCGGTGATTTCCTCGGCGGTACCGTGCAGGTCATTCCGCACGTCACCGACGCGATCAAGAATTTCGTCCTGTCCGGCAATGAGGACGTCGATTTCGTGCTGGTCGAGATCGGCGGCACGGTCGGCGACATCGAGGGATTGCCGTTCTTCGAGGCGATCCGCCAGTTGGGCAACGAATTGCCGCGCGGATCGTCCGTTTTCATTCACCTGACGTTGATGCCCTACATTCCGTCGGCGGGCGAACTGAAGACCAAGCCGACGCAGCATTCCGTGAAAGAACTGCGCTCGATCGGCATTCAGCCCGATATTCTGCTTTGCCGTTCGGACCGCGATATTCCCGTCGGCGAGCGCAAGAAGATCGCGCTCTTCTGCAACGTCAGGCCGGA
>DATBRP010000057.1:0-1760 GCA_036560245.1 Hyphomicrobium sp. | reverse complement strand
TGGGACGAGCCGATCCGCATTTACATCCACGATTGCGAGAACGGCGCCAACGGCCCGCGCGGTCACGATTTCAACATGCGCTGGACCGGCTCCCCGGTGGCCGATATCTATAGAATTCTCTCGCGCGGCGGCATCTATCTTTATCCCGGCGACCGCCGCAAAGGTTTTCAGCAGGGACGTATTCGCCTGATCTATGAAGCCAATCCCATCAGTTGGCTGATCGAGCAAGCCGGCGGTCGGGCAACGACGGGGCGCGAGCGCGTGCTTGATGTCGTGCCGATCGCTTTGCATCAGAAGACGCCGCTTATTTGTGGCTCACGCAACGAGGTCGACAGGGTGATGCGCATTTATAGTGGCCAGGAATTCAAGGGCGAACGTTCGCCGCTGTTCGGCCGACGCGGCTTGTTTCGGGCGCTGCCATGATCGCGATCACAGCGCCGCGCGCAGAGACGGATTGAGCCCCATCGATGTCCATCAAGCATCCTATCATCTCCGTCACCGGATCGTCGGGCGCTGGCACGTCTTCCGTGCGCCAGACCTTCGAGCACATCTTCCGCCGCGAGCACGTCAAGGCGGCGTTCGTTCAGGGCGATGCCTTCCATCGCTTCGATCGCTGCGGCATGGAAAAGGCGATGAAAGCCGCCGCGAAACGCGGCAATCACAATTTCAGCCACTTCGGCATCGAAGCAAATCTGTTTGAGGATCTTGAAAAGCTTTTCGGGACCTACAGCCAGACTGGCAAGGGCCTCACCCGGAACTACATCCACGACGCCGAGGAAGAACGCCGCACCGGTACGTCGATCGGCAACTTCACGCCGTGGACCGAAATCGAATCCGACACCGATCTCTTGCTTTACGAGGGATTGCACGGCGCCATCAAAACGGGCGATGTCGATGTCGCAAGATATGCCGATCTCAAGGTCGGCGTCGTACCGGTCATCAATCTCGAATGGATTCAAAAAATCCAGCGCGACCGCAACGAGCGCGGCTATACGACCGAAGAGGTGACGCAAGCCATCCTGCGCCGTATGCCCGACTACGTGCAGTATATCTGTCCGCAATTCACGCAGACCGATATCAACTTTCAAAGAATTCCGACGGTCGATACGTCGAACCCGTTCGTTGCTCGCTGGATTCCGACGCCCGACGAGTCGATGGTCATTATCCGGTTCAAGGAACCGCGCGGTATCGATTTCGCTTACCTCTTGTCGATGCTGCACGACAGCTTTATGTCGCGTGCCAACTCGATCGTCATACCGGGCAGCAAGCTCGATCTCGCGATGCAACTCATTTTGACACCACTCATCCTGCAACTCGTCGAGCGGCGCCGTCGCGTGACATGAAACGCCAGAATTAAAACGGAAAGGTTACTCGTGACGCGCCCTATCCTCATCGCCCCGTCGATCCTGTCGGCCGACTTCGGCAAGCTCGCCGATGAAATTCACGCGATCGACGCGGCCGGCGCCGACTGGATTCATTGTGATGTGATGGATGGGCATTTCGTGCCGAACATTACGTTTGGTCCGCCCGTGATCAAAGCCGTGCGCGGCGCTTCGAAGAAGATTTTCGATGTCCACCTGATGATCGTTCCCGCCGATCCGTATCTTGCGGACTTCGCCGCCGCCGGTTCGGACATCATCACCATTCACGCCGAAGCAGGCCCCCATCTCGACCGTTCGCTGCAGGCGATCCGGGCGCTTGGCAAGAAAGCCGGCGTTTCGCTCAATCCTTCGACGCCCGTCAGCGCCATCGAGTACGTC
>DATBRP010000056.1:0-5060 GCA_036560245.1 Hyphomicrobium sp. | reverse complement strand
ATCCGGGGCTCGCGGCCATTTGTTTTCATCCCGAATGGGCTGGCGACCCACGGCGTTCGGGATTTACGGTACCGGCGACTGCAGGCATGGAGGACACCTTGCCGTATTAGCCGGACGGGTTCGCACCGGAACCGATGACCGGAATATGTAATACCATAACATAACAATCAAATCACAAGGCTGTGTATCCTAAGCGCCAGAAAGACAGGGAAAAATTCCCTACTGAGGCAGGGAAATAATCGCTCTTAGACCGCCCATCGAACTCTCGCCGAGGGCAATCTCGCCGCCGTGGCTTTTGGCGATGTCGCGGGCGATCGCCAATCCGAGCCCGCTGTTGCCCTCGTCCTGGTTGCGCGCGTGATCGAGCCGATAGAACGGCCGAAATACGTTCTCGCGCTCCCTTTCGGGAATACCGGGACCATTGTCGTCGACTTCGATGCGGACCCACCGTCCTTCCGGCGCGACGCGAATGATGATGTGATCGCCAAAGCGCGCGGCGTTAGTGACGAGGTTGGTGATCGCGCGCTTCAAGGCCTGCCGCTTCAGAGGCAGCACGATGCTGCCCTTGCTCTTGCGAATTTTGAGATCGATCGCCGATGCATAAATAGCAGCGTCGTCGACGATCTCCTGCAGCAGCTCCGCAAGATCGGTTGGCTTGGCCTCTTCGCCACCGTCGCCTTTCGCGAACGCGAGATAGTCTTCGAGCATATGCTGCATCTCGTCGACGTCGGCCGATAGCGAACGCGCTTCCGCCGAGTCTCCGAGCAGCGCTAATTCCAATTTGAAGCGTGTCAGCACGGTTCTGAGATCGTGACTGACGCCGGCGAGCATAGTCGTGCGCTGTTCGACGTGCTGCTTGATTCGATCGCGCATTTGCAGAAACGCCAGCGCCGCCTGCCGGACTTCGCGGGCGCCGCGTGGCCTGAAATCATCCGGGATCGAGCGGCCCTTGCCGAACGCGTCGGCGGCATCCGCGAGCCGCAGGATGGGACGGATCTGATTTCGTAGGAACAGGATCGCAACGGTCAACAGAATGACCGAGGAGCCGACCATCCAAAGCAGGAAGATATGCGAGTTTGAGGCATAGGTCTGGCTGCGCGTCGCGACGAAGCGCAGGATCGCGTCGGGACGCTTGACGCGAATCTCGACGTTCTGCGACGCCCCGACCGTGTCGATCCAGAACGGCAGCTGGACATGCTTGCGCAACTCGTTGGAGAGCGCTTTATCAAGCAAACGGAAAAACGGCTTTGGTCCCGGCGGCGGCAGGTCGCCCGGCGGCAGAATTTCCATCTTGAGGTTCAGCCGGTCGCGCGCGAGATCGACGATTTTTTGCGCGGCGTCCGCCTTCGGCAGGTCGCTGTAGACTTCGATCAGGGCCGCGATATCGCGTGCCGTCGCCTCCGAAAGGCGTCGTGTCACGGCCTGCCAATGCCGCTCCATGAAGGCAAATGCAATGACGCCCTCAAGAACGACGATCGGCGTGATGATGATGAGAAGCGCACGTGCGTAGAGTCCCTTCGGCAGGATCTCGCTGACGACGTTGAGCAGGCGCACGACATGAGGATGCTCACGGAAGCGGCGATAGCGCGATTGAGCGCTGTCGGCGTTCGACGTCGTCTCGTGCACAACCGCCATTGCCGTTTCAGTCCGTTCGCGTTCAGGGAAATGAAGCGGTTATCGCACGGTCAATCGGTGTAGAGAATGTACCCTTTGCCACGTACCGTCTGCAGGTAAACGGGGTTCGAGGGATCGGCCTCGATTTTGCGCCGCAGGCGGTTGATCTGCACATCGATCGCCCGTTCGCTGCCTGTGCTATCGTCGCTCGAAAGCTCGTGCCTGGGAACCGCGACACCGATGCGTTGCGCAAAAAGCCGCAGAAGATCGCGCTCGCGCTCGGTAAGCTTGATCGTCTCCTCGTCGTGCCTGAGTTCGCCGCGCGTGATGTTGAAGACGCATCCGCCCATGCGAATTTCATCGCGCGTCGCGGCCGGCGTTTGGCCGCGCCGCAAGATGTTACGCAGCCGGAGCAGCAACTCGCGCGGCTCGAACGGCTTCGAGACGTAATCGTCGACGCCGGCCTCGAGGCCCGAGATGCGATCCTCCGCGTCGGCAAGCGCCGTCAGCATGCAGATGGGGACGGGGCGCGTCAATTTGAGGTCGCGGGCGAGCGTCAAACCACATTCGCCCGGCATCATGACGTCGAGCAGCACGAGGTCGAACGCCAACCCGCGCATAAACGATCGCGCCGCCGCGGCGTCGGCCGCCTCGGTGACGCGGAAGCCGTTGCTCGTCAGGAAGCGGCCGAGAAGCGCCCTGATCTTTTGATCGTCGTCGACAACCAGAATATGTGGAGCGTTATCGGCAAGCGGCTCGGTTCGTTCCTGCACCATTGAACCTCTCATTCGTTGCCGCCGGGTCCTTCGGCGGCTTCGGCACGCGGGCCTTTGATGAGAATTTCGACCTGGGGCCGATCCTTCTCGGTGATCATGGCAAAGAGGAATTTACTCGCAAGCGTATCGGCACCCGGGCCGAGCGTCGCGAGCGCCCCTTCGATGCGTTTGACCTGAATTTGTGTCAGTTTGTCGGTCAATCGTACACCTTTCGCCGAGAGGTAAAGGCGGCGCTCGCGCCGGTCTTCGCTTCCGGCGCGCTGGATGACGAAGTTTTCATCGACGAGTTGTTTGAGTACGCGCGCCAATGATTGCTTCGTGATCTTCAGAATATCCAGCAATTCCGCGACTTTCAGTCCCGGATTGCGGTGCACGAAGTGCAGCACGCGGTGATGCGCCCGCCCGAAACCGTACTGCTCCAGGATGGTATCGGGATCGCAGGTGAAATCGCGATAGGCGAAATAAAAAAGCTCGACGCACGAAATGAGATCGGGCGCTATCCGTTCACGTCCACGATCTGCCGGCTCGGACGAACCAGCTAAATCTTGGGGCGTTACGCGCCGCCCGGCGCTTTCCGGAGTTATGTCAGCCATGTTGACTTATTGGCCCCGATCGTATTCTGTTTCAAGACAAATCGCCGGATGTTCGCAGGCCTCGTGCTCTTGCGAGCGGCGCGTCCAGGGGCTAATCGTCTCGAAATCGCCTGGGGTCGCGCCGCGTCGAAGTCAAGTTCGCGCGACATACACCGGCGCTCCGATTTCGCCAACGATTAAAGACCAGCGAAGGACATAGACTGGCATGGCCGACCTCGTTCCTTATCACGATCGCGACGGGCTGATCTGGATGGATGGGACATTGGTCCCTTGGCGTGATGCCAAGGTGCATGTCCTGACCCACGCTCTGCATTACGCGAGCTCGGTATTTGAAGGCGAACGGGCCTATGGCGGCGAAATCTTCAAGCTTACCGAGCACACGGAGCGCCTCGTTCAAAGCGCCAAAGTTCTCGACTTTGAAATTCCCTACACGGTCGCCGAGATCGATCAGGCGTGCCGTGACGTGGTTGCCGCCAACAAATTATCCGATTGCTACGTGCGCCCCATAGCCTGGCGCGGCAGCGAGCAGATGGGTGTTTCGGCGCAGCAGGCAAAAATCCATCTCGCAATCGCGGCATGGAACTGGGGCTCTTATTTTCCGATGGAACAGCGGCTCAAAGGTATCCGCATCACGCATGCGCAATACCGCAGGCCCGACCCCGCTTGCATACCGGCCAAGGCTAAAGCCGCCGGCCTCTACATGATTTGCACGATCGAGAAACATCGCGCCGAGCGGGCCGGGTATTCCGACGCCTTGATGCTCGATTATCGCGGCCGCGTTGCAGAGTGCACCGGTGCCAACGTCTTCCTGATCAAGGACGGCGTCATCCACTCGCCCGAGCCCGATTGCTTCCTCGACGGCATCACGCGGCGCACGGTCATCGACCTTGCGAGGGCGCGCGGTATCAAGACCATCGATCGCCCGATCATGCCCGAGGAACTCGGGACTTTCACGGAATGCTTCATCACCGGCACGGCAGCCGAAGTAACCCCCGTCTCCGAAATCGGTGAGCACCGCTACACGCCGGGCGCGATCACCGAAACGCTGCTGAACGACTACATGGAGCGCGTCAAACCGAAGAAGCGCGTGGCGGCGGAGTAACCACACTCTCGTTTTCGCTTTAACCCGTCTTGCGTCAAAGCCGGGATGGGTCGATGGTTTGGGCACTTGCGCAATCGGACGTGCTCGGATGTCGAAGGCCTTGCTGGCTGTGATGCTGCTTTTCGGTGCTGCGCTTTGCGGCGCCGGGGTAGCGAGTGCGCAGGAAGGCCCCGGCGGCGCGATCAATCCCAACCGTGATTGTCAGACGCTTCTTACCTGCAACTTCAAGAAGGGTGGAAGCTGGCGCGGTTGCGTGTCGTCCTATTCCTGCCGCAGCTGCCGGTTCGTTCCGGTTCCGTGCTCCACGATCGGAGGCAGGCGAAAGCGCGTTTGCCGTCAGCTTGAATGTGATTGGAGCGGCACGTAGCGGCGACGCTAAGGCGGGGCCGTGTTGACGCGCCGGCTAGGCTTCGTCGCGCAGGATGATCGGCGAGCAGACCGCACCCAGAAATAGCGCGATCGCAGCCGCCGTGAAGAGAACGGTGCGAACGGCGAGCGGCGCGCCAATCCAAGATGCGGTTTCGCTGATCAATAAGCTCCAGATTACAGCCGGGACCACGGAAGCAATTGCGAGGCCGGCAACCTGCGCGCCCCGCACCTGTCGTGGCGCAACGGGTGCGAATCTCGAGACTGCGCTGGTCATCACGGCACGCATTGGTCCGCAGTTTGTCCTGGTTTGCGATCAGCCCCGGAGACGTGGCAAAGACTATCGCGTTCGCATCAAATCAAACTAGGAGCGTGCGATAAATGACTGGTTAACGTCCATGAACAAATTTTTACGAACTATAACCGGCTATTTCAAAGCGACGCTCCCGCCCGCTATGGGCAAAAGTACGTCATAAACGGCGTTCGCCTCACATTGTTCCCGGCCTGATTGTAATCCAACGCCGCTAACGCAGCCTCATTCGGCGAACTTTCGCCTTTGGAATTCGTGATGACCGATACGAGCTTTGACGTTGCGATTATCGGCGCCGG
>DATBRP010000055.1:0-6923 GCA_036560245.1 Hyphomicrobium sp. | reverse complement strand
TCTCGCCGTCGACGGCAAGCGGCCCGGCCCCGCCATGCATCTGGGCGAGACATTCCACCTGACCGCCCGCGATATCGTCGACACCACCGCGCCCTACGAAATGGTCTCGCGGATGCGCGCCAGCTTTTGGGTGCTCGGTCCACTCATCGCGCGCATGCGCCAGGCGAAGGTTTCGCTGCCGGGCGGCTGCGCCATCGGCACACGCCCCGTCGATTTGCATCTGATGGGGCTCAAGGCGCTGGGTGCCGAAATCGACATCGATGCCGGTTATGTCATTGCACGAGCCCCGAAGGGACTGCGCGGCGCCCGCATCGTGTTTCCGAAAGTCTCGGTCGGCGCCACGCACAACGTCCTGTTGGCGGCGGCGCTGGCGAAGGGCGAGACGGTCATCGAAAACGCGGCGCGCGAGCCCGAAATCGGCGACGTTGCCGCCTGCCTCTCCAAGATGGGCGCCAAGGTCGAAGGCATTGGAACTTCGGTGCTGAGAATTCAAGGACGCGACCGGCTCGAAGGCGCGGTGCATACCGTGCTTCCCGATCGCATCGAAACCGGTACTTTCGCGATGGCCGTCGCGGCGACGGGCGGCGACGTGATGCTTGAAGGCGCCCGCCTCGATGATCTGAAGGCGGCACTGGATGTCCTCGCCAACACCGGAACGAAGGTCGAAGCGACCGAAACCGGAATCCGCATCGCTCGCAACGGCGGCGGCATCGCGCCGGTTTCGATCGAGACGCAGCCATTCCCTGGTTTTCCGACCGATCTGCAGGCGCAACTTATGGCGCTTCTGACCCTCGCGGCCGGAACAAGCGTCATCCGTGAGACGATCTTCGAAAATCGGTTCATGCACGTGCAGGAGCTGGCTCGGCTCGGCGCCGATATTCAGCTGCAAGGCGACACGGCGACGATCACCGGCGTCAAGGCATTGAAAGGCGCGCCCGTCATGGCGACCGATTTGCGGGCATCGGTGTCGCTCGTCATTGCCGGCCTCGCAGGCGAAGGCGAGACGATGATCAACCGTGTTTACCATCTCGATCGAGGCTTCGAACAGCTCGAGCAGAAGCTCAGCCGCTGTGGGGCTCAGATCGAACGCATCGCCAGCGGCTGAAGCTGACGACTTTGCTAACGCCATGCCCGAAACCACTAGGCTTACCAGGCGCGGCAACGATATTGCACCGGCGTCGCGCGCTCGATAACACTCAGCATACCGCACGCCGTGCTATGCATCCGCCGGGAGACGTTCTGCATGCCCGACCTGAAACTCATCGCCCTCGACAATGAGGATCTCGGCGTCCTCTCGGCGCATCTTCAAGACGCCGTTCTGCGCGTCGGCGAGATGGCCTATTTGCCGGGGGAAAGGCGCTTCGTTGCCATCGCCAATCGTTTCGATTGGGCCAAGGTCGTGGAAGCGGCTTCGCAATCGAAGGGTGCTTCGGAAGAGAAATACGAGCGCCGTCGCGCCGCCATTCGCTTCGAGCGCGTAAACGGCGCCAAGGTGCAAGGCATCAGCCTTAATGATAAGACGACCGTCTTGGCGCTTCTGGCCGTCACGTTCGAACCGACGGCTGGACCGGACGCGCCGGAAGGCGATGTCACGTTGACTTTTTCGGGCGGGGCAGCCATTCGGCTCAGCGTTGAATGCGTCGAGGTTGAGATGCAGGACCTCGGGGCGGCCTGGGCTGCGAAGCGGTCGCCGGAGCATCCCGAGGACGCAAGCTGAATTCTATCGGGCCCCAATTCTGTCCATCCGCGGGGCGCTCTGAGGACAATTGCTTATGCCGATGCGGCTGAAGAGCGTCGATAAGGATTTCGAGAGCCAGTTCACGGAGCTTCTCGGCCAAAAGCGTGAAGTCTCGGTCGATGTCGATAACGCCGTGCGTGGCATCATCGACGATGTCAAAAAGCGGGGAGACGCGGCGCTCGTTGACCTCACGCTCAAATTCGATCGCCTCGATCTCAGGAAAGTCGGTCTCGCCGTTACCGCGGCCGAGATCGATGCAGCATATAGCGAGTGCTCGAAGGAAACCCTGGATGCGCTGAATTTCGCGCATGACCGTATCGTCGATCATCACGAGCGCCAGCTTCCCGCAGACGACCGCTATCGCGATGCTGCCGGCGTCGAGCTTGGCCATCGCTGGACCGCGGTCGAATCGGCCGGCCTCTATGTTCCGGGCGGCCTCGCGTCCTACCCCAGTTCCGTCTTGATGAATGCGGTCCCGGCCAAGGTCGCCGGCGTGCCGCGCATTGTCATGGTCGTGCCATCGCCGAGCGGAGAGCTGAACCCGCTCGTCCTTGCGGCCGCCAAGATCGCAGGCGTCAGCGAAATCTATCGCATCGGCGGCGCGCAGGCTGTTGCAGCGCTGGCCTATGGAACGGCAACCATCCGCCCTGTCGTCAAGATCGTCGGACCCGGCAACGCTTACGTCGCGGCGGCAAAGCGCCAGGTCTTCGGCGTCGTCGGCATCGATTCGATCGCCGGGCCCTCGGAAGTACTCGTCATCGCCGACAGCGACAACGACCCGGAATGGATCGCGTCCGATCTTCTCGCCCAGGCCGAGCACGATACCGCCGCGCAATCTATATTGATGACGGACGATGCGAATTTCGCCGCAGCCGTGGAGCAGGCTGTCGGCCGTCAATTGCAGTCGCTCCCGCGCGGAAATATCGCGGGCGAAAGCTGGAACGCTTTTGGAGCGACGATCGTTTTGAACTCGATCGACGAGGCTCCGGCGTTGGCCGATCGGATAGCTGCCGAGCATCTTGAGATCGCAACGAAGAACGCCGAAGAATTGTCGAAACGAATTCGCAACGCCGGCGCGATCTTTATCGGACACGCAACGCCCGAAGTGATCGGCGATTATGTGTCCGGCTCCAATCACGTTCTTCCAACCGCACGCAGCGCCCGATTCTCGTCGGGTCTCGGAGTGCTTGATTTTATGAAACGGACCTCGATCCTGAAGCTCGACGAAGCCGCTCTCGCCGCAGTGGGTCCTGCTGCGATGACGTTGGCGCGTGCGGAAGGATTGGAAGGTCACCGCCGTTCGGTGGAAGTCCGTCTCGCGAAAACGAGTTGATGCCGCATGGATCAGGCCGTTAACGCCACAGAAAAAAGTCGAGACCGCTTAGCGGAGATCACGCTCGACACGAAGTCGCTTGGCCGGGCCAATGCCAATACCGAGCACGAGCGCGAAGTTGCGATCTTCGACATTCTCGACGGCAACGCCTTCCAGATCGAAGGCTTGGACGACGGCCCCTACAAGCTGCATCTTGCCGTTGCTGATGAGCGCCTTTTGCTGCAGATCGCCACGGCAAACGACGGCGAAGCCGTGGAGCACACCGTTGCGCTGACCTCGCTCAAGCGGATCATGAAAGACTATTTCCTGATCTGTGAATCCTATTACGAAGCCGTGCGAACTGCACCGCCGGCACGCATCCAGGCCATCGACGTCAGCCGTCGGGCTCTGCATGACGAGGGAAGCAACCTGCTGCGCGAAAAACTGCTGCCGAAGATCGTCGTCGATGAAGACACGGCGCGGCGATTGTTCACCCTGGTTTGCTCGCTGCACTGGAAGGGCTGAGGCGCACTATAGCCGGCCGTTCAAGAACCAGGCTTCCTGCTGCCCGACGCCTCTGATCTCGATGAGGCCGCGCGATTCGAGCACGAACGCGTCCTTCAGCACCGCGTAGCATACCGGGCAGATCGTGATACGGCCCGGCGCGCTCAATTGTTCGAGCCGGCTCGCAAGGTTCACCGGATCGCCCCAGACGTCGTAGCTGAATTTGTTCTTGCCGATTACGCCGGCCATCATCGGACCCGCCGCCATGCCGACGCGAACGTTGATGTCGAGGTTCTCCGCGATGCTGACGCTGCGTACGGCGGCAACGAGATCGAGCGCCATGGCGGCCAACGACTGCGCGTGATCCGGGCGCGGGATCGACACGCCCGAAGCCACCATATAGGCGTCGCCGATCGTCTTGATCTTTTCGACGCCGTGACGCTGCGCCAGTTCATCGAACGCGCTGACGAGCCGGTTGAGAAGCGCGACGGTCCTTTCGGGACCAAGCTCGCGCGCCATGCGCACGAAGCCGCTGATGTCGGCGAAAAGCACGGACGCGTCGGAAAAGCCGTCGGCAATGGTTTCACCTGGATCGGCTTTCAATCGTTCGACAACACTGTCGGGCAAGACATTGCGGAGAACTGTTTCGGTTTCCGTTTTGGCCCGCTCAACGAGGCTGAACGCATAGTAGACGCACGCCGCGATCAACCCGAACGTTGTTATGGCGCCCTGCACATAGAGAGAATTGAGGATTTTGGGATCGACGTGCAGCCGCGCAACTTCCGTCGGGAATTCGAACCACGCGATCAGATGCAGGATGAGCGCTGTCGTCACGATGACGAAGACCAACCAAAAGCGGCGGCCTTCGAAAATGACGAACGGAGCGGCGGCGGCGACGACATACTGCAGCGGCGCGCCGCCCGATCTGCCGAAATAAGCGGTAAAGCCGATCAAGGCCGTGAACTCGGCGACGACCAGCAGAAGGCCGCCGGCCATCTCGTTGAAACGATGCATCAGCGGCACGAGCGAGACGATGCAGGCGAGGGCGAGATTGATGAGTATGACCGGCATCATCGCCTTGTCGCCGGACATCCATAACTGCAGCGCGTAAATGAACGTCGTCGCGGCGACCAGGGACGAAAAGACATTGACGATCTTGAGCCGGCGTTGCGCATCGGGAGGGTAACCCTGGATCCCGAGACGAGCGATGCCGGCAAAGATGACCCGGATCGGGCGGACGATTTGGCCGATTGCCGCGAACCGGCCTTCGGGCCGACCCTGCTCCCTGTGTCGATCCACGATCATCATGCGATTGGTCCCGGAACGGGCCGAGAAAGCCAAGGGTGCCTGTCAGTCTTTGTCATCAAGACGGCCGATGCCGCTCAAGACTGTGACGTCGCACACGACTTGCTGTCCTCGGCGTTCGATTGCGCCTTCCGATTCAAGCAATTGAAGCGCGGCATTGACCTTCGGGCGGCTGGCGCCCACGAGAAGCGCAAGTTCGCTCTGGGAGATCGGCAACGCCAGCGATATTTTCTCGACTTTTCCGGCAGGATCTTTTTGCCGGACGGCAGCCAGGAAAAATCGCGCCAGCCGCGCCTCGATCGGATGCAGCGCAATGGCCTCGAGCTGTTCGTCGGCATCGCGAAGCCGTCCCGCGAGAAAGCGCACGGCAGCCTCTCCGACCGCTGGTTGCGCCCCCAGGAGCCGCGAGAAAGCCGCTCTCGATAAGACGAGCGTTTCGACCTTGTTGACGGCGGTAGCGTCGGCCGAGCGGGGCCGGCCGTCGAACACCGCGAGCTCGCCGAAAATGGAGGGTGACTCGACGTGCGCAAACGATAGCTCTCGGCCGTCCGACGTCAGCACCGAAAGCCGAACGCGCCCCTTGCTGACGATATGGAGTTCAGAACCCGGATCGTTGCGCGAGAAAATGACCTGCTCCGGCTCATAGGCCATTGCCCGCAACTCGTTGGCGACGGCCTTGCGGCTTGGTTCGTCGAGGCCGGCAAAAAGAGGCGTCCGCGCAAGGAGACCGACAGGATCTGTCTTCAAAATCATTGTCGCCAACATGGTCGCCGAAATATGCGCTAGTCATGCCCCGTTTTGCGACGGCCCGCAACGCGCGCAGGCCTTGCTAAAGCACCAGGGCTTGCGCCATTGTCCGCGCGTCTCTTGCCGGTTTCGAGGCGCTTCGCCCCCCATTGCAGGCCACAACATGATGTCTTTGCTAAAGAGCAGTCTGCTTCCCACCTTCAGCCGTTCGGATGCGCCGAGCCGCGAGACGCTGCGCCGGTCGATGGCGCGCGAAAGAGCGGCTTCGAAGGCCGAAATCGAACGGCCGCGCCTTGTGCTCGCGAGCGCCAGTCCGCGCCGTGTCACGCTGCTGTCGCAGATCGGCGTCATGCCGGATGCCCTTCGCCCGGCCTCGATCGATGAAAGCGCCAAGCGGGGAGAAATGCCCCGCGCGCTGGTATCGCGATTGGCGCGCGCCAAGGCGGAGGTCGCACGCGACCAGATCGCCAACGATGGTGACCTCGCCGATTCCTATGTCCTCGCCGCCGATACGGTCGTCGCGATGGGCCGCAAGATTCTGATGAAGCCGATCCATGTGGAAGAGGCGATGGCGTCTCTGCAACTCCTCTCGGGCAGAACGCATAAGGTTCAGACGTGTGTCTGCCTCATCACCCCGGATGATCGTGTGCGGATGAAGATCGTCGATACCCGGGTACGCTTCCGCTACATCGACCGGTCGGAACTCGAGTCCTATATCGCGTCGCGCGAGTGGCGCGGCAAAGCCGGCGGCTACGCCATCCAGGGGCTCGCTGGCTGCTTTGTACAGCGATTGATCGGCTCCTACACCAATGTCGTCGGCCTGCCGCTCACCGAAGTCGTCAGTCTGCTCAACTCCGAGAAGTTTCCGATTCAATACAATTGGCTCAGGTACGCCGAAGTCGATCGCGAATAGGTTTTGCCCGCCATGTCTTCGTCATCAGGTTCGGCCGCCAGCAAGCCCGTGCGTTGTCCGATTTGCGGCAAGGCGGCGGTCGAGGCCTACCTTCCCTTCTGCTCGAAGCGCTGTGCCGATATCGATCTCGGCAAGTGGTTCAGCGGCAGTTATGCGGTGGCAGGCCGCGACGAAGACGAGGGCGATGCCGCCGTCGCGACGCCCGAGGAAGAAGGGTCCGAGAAGGACAAAAACTAGCGTTTGATCGGCGGCTTTCGAGGCGCTTGCATCCCGGCAATCACCCCCCTATAAGGGCCGGACTTCGCACGGGCCTATGCCCCCGAGGCAAGCCCAGGTAGCTCAGTTGGTAGAGCATGCGACTGAAAATCGCAGTGTCGCTGGTTCAATTCCGGCCCTGGGCACCA
>DATBRP010000054.1:0-7656 GCA_036560245.1 Hyphomicrobium sp. | reverse complement strand
CAAGGCTGCGAAGAAATCGGGGCGTATCGCTGCCGACGGCCTTATCGGCATCGTCGCGAAGGGCCGCGAAGGCGCCGTCGTGGAAGTGAACTCCGAAACGGACTTCGTGGCGCGTAACGAGCAGTTCCAGACGCTCGTGCGGGACATCACGGCGCTGGCTCCGGCTGCCAAGGGCGATCTCAAGGCGCTGCTCGCCGCGACGTATCCGGGCACCAAGAACGCCGTCGAGACCCACGTCCAGGAGATGGTCGCGACGATCGGCGAGAACATGACCGTCCGGCGCACCTCGGCTGTCGCCGTCAAAGAGGGCGTCGTCGCCGACTATGTGCATAGCCGCGTCGCCGACGGTCTCGGCAAGATCGGCGTACTCGTTGCGCTCGAAAGTGCGGGCGATGAGCCGACCCTGTTCGAAATCGGCCGTATGATCGCGATGCATGTCGCGGCGGCGAGCCCGATTGCGCTCGATATTTCAGCAGTTCCCGCCGATGTGCTAGAGCGTGAGAAGGCGATCCTGGCCGAGAAGAACCAGGGCAAGAAGCCGGAAATGATGGAGAAGATCATCGCCGGCGGCATGAAGGCATTCGCCAAGGAAAACTGCCTGCTCGAGCAGCAGTACATCCACGATACGACTAAGACGGTGGCGCAGGCCGTCAAAGAGGCGGAAGGCCGGGCCGGGGCCGCGATCAAGGTCGCGGGCTTCATTCGCTACGCGCTGGGCGAAGGCATCGACAAGAAAGAAGAGGACTTCGGCGAAGAAGTCCGCAAGCTCGCGAGCGGCGGCTAGGCGGAATCGCTTTGTCGCGGTAGGTATCAGCCGGCCGGTCCCTACAACCGGCCGGTTTTTTCGTGCGATATCGATGGGAGCCAGAAACGATGGCGGCGCAGGCAGCGAAACTCAAATACAAGCGGCTGCTGCTCAAGCTTTCGGGCGAAGCCCTGATGGGTAAGCAGCCCTACGGCATCGACATGGCGGTCGCTGACCGGCTGTCGCACGATATCGCCGAGGCGACGGCGGCGGGCGCGGAGATCGCCATCGTCATCGGCGGTGGCAACATTTTTCGCGGGTTGACGGGCGCTGCCAAGGGCATGGACCGGGCAACCGCCGACTATATGGGGATGCTGGCGACGGTGATGAACGCGCTCGCCTTCCAGAACGCGCTCGATCATAGAGGCGTACCTGCGCGTGTACTCTCGGCGATCCCGATGCAGACGATTTGCGAGAGCTACGTCCGGCCGAAGGCACTAAGCTACATGGCCAAGTCGCAGGTCGTGCTTTTTGCGGCCGGTACCGGCAATCCGTTTTTCACGACCGATACGGCAGCCGTTCTGCGCGGCATCGAGATGAACTGCGATGCCGTCTTGAAAGCAACGCAAGTCGACGGCGTTTATTCGGCCGACCCGAAAAAGCACGCGAACGCGAAGCGCTTCGACCGGCTCAGTTATTCGGAAGTTTTAGCCAATGATCTCAAAGTGATGGATGGGGCGGCCATTGCACTTGCCCGCGATAACGGACTTCCGCTAATTGTGGTCTCCATCGAAGAGCCCGGAAATCTCTTGAAAGTGCTGCGCGGAGAAGCTCGCCAGACAATTATCGAGGGACCCGGTTGAAAGCCGCGGTAGCGTTCGCACCTGCGCGTCGCGCCGATCCGCGGCTGCGGCGGCTCGGTGCGAGTAGGCCGCTGGGAGGAAAAAATGTCTTTAGCTACCCACGATATCAATGAAGTCGAAAAGCGCATGCGCGCCTCGATCGACGCGCTGAAACGCGAGTTTTCCGGGCTTCGTACCGGGCGTGCCAGCGCCAACCTGCTCGATCCCGTACACGTGATGGTCTACGGCTCCAGAATGCCGCTCAATCAGGTTGCAACGGTTTCCGTTCCGGAGCCGCGGATGATCTCGGTCCAGGTTTGGGATCGCAGCAACGTGCAGGCGGTGGATAAGGGAATCCGGGAAGCCAATCTCGGCCTGAACCCAATCATGGACGGGCAGATATTGCGGCTGCCGATCCCTACGTTGACGGCTGACCGCCGGCAGGAGCTGGTAAAGCTCGCCCACAAATATGCCGAGCAAGCCAAGGTCGCCATCCGCAACGCCCGGCGCGAGGCGATGGACGCTCTCAAGAAGCTCGAAAAAGACGGCAAGATGAGCCAGGACGATCATCGCGGCCATTCTGACAAGGTTCAGGAGCTGACCGATCGTCTCATCAAGGAGGTTGACGCGACTCTCGTCACGAAAGAGGCTGAAATTCAGAAAGTATAGTGGATTGACGGCGGGGCGCTGGGCCTTCGGTTTTCATGTGCCTTTTGACTTTTCCTCACAGAGGCCATTCGACAGTGGCAGCAGCGAAGCCTTCCGATAACGGGTCCGACGTCCTGATACCGCCGCGGCACGTCGCGATCATCATGGACGGTAACGGGCGTTGGGCGAAGGAACGCGGTCTGCCAAGGACGCTTGGCCATCGCCAGGGCGTCGAGGCGGTGCGTAGAGCCGTTCGGACGGCGATCGAGTTAGAAATCACGTATCTAACCATCTTCAGTTTCTCGTCGGAAAACTGGAAGCGTCCGGTCGACGAGGTCGACGACCTGATGGGCCTGATGAAGCGCTTCATCAGGCGCGATCTTGCCGAATTGCATAAGGCGGGCGTTTCCATCCGCATCATCGGCGAACGCCAGCAGGTCGACAACGAGCTGATGTCGCTCATCGACGAAGCGGTTGAGCTGACGCGCGGCAACGACCGGCTGACTCTCATCATCGCTTTCAACTACGGCTCGCGCGGTGAGATCGCGAGAGCGGCGCGCAGGCTTGCCGAGCAAGTGGCTGCCGGCGATCTCGATGCTTCGGCGATCGGTGTCGAACACATTGCCAACGCGCTCGATACGTCAGGCATTCCCGATCCCGATCTCCTGATCCGGACCTCCGGCGAAATGCGCCTTTCCAACTTTCTGTTGTGGCAGACGGCCTATTCCGAGTTCGTGTTTCTCGACTGCTACTGGCCTGATTTCGATAAAGCCGCCTTTGAAGCTGCGATCCGCGAGTTTCGTTCGCGAGAGCGCCGCTTCGGCGGTTTGACAAAACGCTCGACCGGTTGAGGCTGTCAGATGTCAACCGGCAAGCCCGATAATCCCTGGCAGTCCTTATTGGATCGATATCGCTCCCTGCCGCCTGAGCTGACCAAGCGCATCGCGTCCGGCGTGGCGATCGCGGCGATCGCATTGGCGATGACGTATTGGAGCCCGGCCGTTTTCGCCGTGCTGATGTTTCTCATTGCGGCGGCGATGAGCTGGGAATGGGGGAGGATGGTTCGAGGCCCGATGCCGGACACCGGGATGGTCGTCCATATCCTCGCCATTTTCATGGCCGCCATCTTGACCGCGATGGACTTGGCTGGTCTCGGCATAGCCGCCGCTGTTGTCGGCGCGATTGCGGTGGCCGCGCTCGCTTTCGGGTCGGGACGAGCCCAGCTTTCGGGCGCCGGCGTATTCTACACTGGGTTGCCTATCGTTGCGCTCGGCTGGCTCAGAGGCGACGAGCCTTTGGGATTTCTTGCGGCGCTCTTTGTGCTGTTGGCCGTCGTCGTGACGGACGTGGCGGCCTTTATCGCGGGGCGAACGATCGGCGGGCCGAAGCTGTGGCCTGAAGTTTCGCCGAACAAGACGTGGTCCGGGCTCGTCGGCGGCGTTGCGGCGGCCGCTATCGCGGGTGCGCTATTCGCCTGGATTTCGGGTACGGGGTCGCCGCTCTGGCTTGCGGGCCTCGGTTTGGTTATGGGTCTGATAGCGCAGGGCGGAGATTTGGCGGAGTCGGCTTTGAAGCGGCATTTCGGTTTGAAAGATACGGGGGATCTGATCCCCGGGCATGGCGGGTTCATGGATCGGATGGACGGTATGGTCACCGCAAGCATCGCCGCTGCTTTGATCGCCTTCGCGATCGACGCCTTCGCGCCGGCACGCGCGCTTCTCTACGGATCATAATGTAATGGCAGTGATGGCAAGCGTTCCGAGTAAGCCTGTTGTGCGTGTCGCGCCGGGTCTTGATGTGCCCGAGCCGTCACGCGCCATGCGTCTGACCGTGCTCGGCGCGACCGGTTCAATCGGAAAGAGCACGCTCGATCTCGTCGCGCGGGCGCCTGACCGTTTCGAGATCATGGCGCTGACGGCGCAAACGAACGCTCATGCGCTTGCAGCTCTCGCGCGGCAGCATCGGGCCAAGCTTGCCGTCATCGGCGACGAAAAATGTCTCGGCGAACTTCGCGACGCGCTTGCCGGGACGGGCATTCGCGCGGCTGCCGGTGTCGACGCGCTTATCGAGGCGGCGTTGATGCCTGCCGACTGTGTGATGGCGGCAATTGTCGGAGCCGCAGGATTGCGCCCGACGTTCGCGGCCGCCTCGTGCGGTGCGCGCGTGGCGCTTGCCAACAAGGAATGCCTCGTCTCCGCGGGGCATGTGTTCACCGCTGAAATCAAGCGGTCCGGGGCCGAGCTGCTGCCCGTCGACAGCGAGCATTCCGCCGCCTTCCAGGCGCTGGCCGGAGCGGACCCCGAATCAATCGAGAAGATCGTGTTGACCGCTTCGGGCGGGCCGTTTCGCACCTGGACCCGCGAGGCGCTCGAAACGGCAACGCCGGAGCAGGCGCTCAAGCATCCGAACTGGTCGATGGGCGCCAAGGTCACGATCGACAGCGCCACCTTGATGAATAAGGGGCTCGAGCTGATCGAAGCCTTCCACCTTTTTCCCGTATCCGCCGACGCGCTCGACTGCGTCGTGCATCCGCAGTCGGTCGTGCATTGCCTCGTCAGCTACGTCGACGGCTCCGTGCTGGCGCAATTGGCGGCGCCCGACATGCGCACCCCGATCGCGGTGGCGCTCGCCTGGCCGAAGCGCATGGCGGCGCCGACGGAGAAGCTCGATCTTGCGCGCCTTGGCTCTTTGACCTTTGAAACGCCTGATGAATTGCGGTTTCCGGCCCTGCGCGTGGCGCGAGCCGCATTGCGGCGCGGTGATACGGCCCCGGCGGTCCTCAACGCCGCCAACGAAATAGCGGTCAAAGCCTTCCTGGACAGGAAGCTCAAGTTTCTCGAGATTGCTGAATTGGTCGAGCAAACACTGGACGCCGCCGAGCGACAGGGTGCCATATGTCCGGCGCATAGCCTTGATGACATCCTGGCGGTTGACGGACTTGCGCGCCGGCTGGCCGAAGACAGGCTAGACCGCTATTAAGGGCTGAGAGAATTCTGCTTCGCCCCGCCGCGATTCGATTCGTGGATCAGCGCTAAAGGATTACGAATCAATGGACTACTTGGCGACTCTTGCCACGGGGATCTGGCAGTACGGGATCATGTTCCTGCTCGTGCTGACCCTGGTCGTGTTCGTTCACGAACTCGGTCATTTCCTGGTCGCGCGCTGGTGCGGCGTCACCGTCAAGGCGTTCTCGATCGGCTTTGGGCCCGAGATCTACGGCTTCTACGACAAACACGGCACGCGCTGGCGTTTCGCCTGGATACCGCTCGGCGGCTACGTCAAGTTCATCGACGACGACAACCCGTCTTCGCAGCGTTCGGGGACGGTGAAGGGATTGACCGCATCCGAACGCGCCGGCGCTTTCCATTCCAAGTCGGTTGGGGCACGGGCGGCTGTCGTCGTGGCCGGTCCGATGGCCAATTTCATTCTCGCGGCGGTGCTCTATTCGGCGCTCAATGCGACCGTCGGAGTGCATGTTCTGCCGGCTCTCGTCGATGCCGTGGTTGCAGGCTCACCGGCTGAACGCGCCGGCTTCAAGCCGGGCGACCAGATCGTTGCCATCAATAATGATCGAATTGAAAAATTCGATGATTTGCAGCGCATTGTCGGCGCCAGTGCAGGCGAAGAGCTAACCTTCGCCGTCGAGCGCGACGGACAGAAAATCACGCTCAAGGCGACGCCGAACGTCGACGAGCAGCGCGACGCGTTCGGGCGGACATACAGGCGCGGCCTGATAGGCATTCAGCGCGCCGTTTCGCCCGATAAGGTTCGCTCCGTCGATGTCGGGCTTCCCAAGGCCATTGTGCTCGGCATCGAGGAAACATACGGCAATATCACGCAGTCCGTAGGCGGCATCTGGGACATCATCACCCGCCGGCAATCGGCCGAGCAGATGGGCGGCCCGATCATGATGGCCGAGGTCACGGCCAAGGTCGCCGAGCTCGGGTTGGAGCCCATGCTGCGCTGGATTGCGTTTATCTCGGCAAACATTGGCTTTTTGAACTTGCTGCCGATCCCCGTTCTGGATGGCGGCCATCTTATGTTCTACGCCTACGAGGCGGTGCGGCGGAAACCGGCCAGCGAACGCATGCAGCAAATGGGCTTCCAGGTGGGGCTGGCGCTGCTGATGATGTTGGTCGTCTTTGTGAATTTCAACGACATTATGAATGTTTGGCGGCGGCTGACCGGGGCCGGCTAGAAACTGGCAGAATCATGGGCGAGTGGCGTAAACTTGCCACTTTCCGGGGCGTTTCTGAATCGTTAAAAGCTGTATGGTGCGCAGGAGGTTGAGACTTCGAATCGGGGGGCCGAGTTGAAGTTCAGGGTTCCTCGCTGCCACGGGCTACTTGTCGTCAAGACCGACAAGAAAACGACTAAGAACAAGAAAACACGACGTAAAACAGTACGCATGAGTGTGACGCTGCCGCCGACAGCGCGCATGTGAAAAATGGGGGTCGGCGGCACACGGGGGCTTTATCCGCGTATGCAGAGAATTCAGGTCATCATGGCGGGCTTGCGCCTTTTGCTTGCGCTTGCTGTTGTCTTGCCGGTGATCGCGATGGGAGATGCCACCTGGGGGTCGGGTGCTGCGTTTGCTCAGGGCGTGATCAAGAATATCGAAATCAGCGGCAATCGGCGCGTCGAGCCCGAAACCGTGCGCTCTTACCTGCAGTTCAACGTGGGTGATCCGTATAGCGCCGCGAAGATCGATGGTTCGATCAAGGCGCTGTTCGCGACCGGTCTGTTCGCCGATGTCTCGATCCAGCCCAAGGGTTCGACGGTCGTCGTGATCCTCAAGGAAAATCCGGTCATCGCTCAGGTTGCCTTCGAGGGCAACAGCGAGGTCGACACCGCTACGCTGGTCGGAGAAGTGCAGCTCAAGCCGCGATCGGTCTTTACGCGCGCCAAGGCCCAGGCCGATGTGCAGCGCATTCTCGATGTCTACCGCCGCCAGGGCCGTTTTGCCGCCAACGTCGAGCCAAAGATCATCGAGCTCGAACAGGACCGCGTGAATCTCGTGTTCGAGATCACCGAGGGCAACGCGACGAAAGTCAAAGGCATCAATTTCGTCGGCAATCACGCTTTTTCGGATAGCCAGCTGCGCGACATCATCTCGACGACGCAGGCCGGCTGGTTCGACTTCCTCAAGGGTACGTCGGTCTACGATCCGGATCGTATGAACCTCGACCGCGAGCTTATCCGCCAGTACTACCTGAAGAACGGCTATGCCGACGCTTCGGTCACGGCGGCCAACGCCGAAATCGATCCCGATGGATCGGGCTTCATCATCACATTCGCGGTTGACGAGGGGCAGCTCTATTCGTTCGGCGCCATCAATATCGAAAGCTCGCTCCCGGGCATCGATCCCGTGGCCTATAAAAGCGAACTGCTGACGCAGGCGGGCGCGGTTTACGACGCTTC